>JAHJRR010000031.1 GCA_018830685.1 Nanobdellota archaeon | reverse complement strand
TATCTAAAGTTTTGGAAGAAAGACAATATTATAAAGAAGTACGATTTGGCTAATACATACGGGATTCTGTAATTAATTTAAGATTTTTAATTGAAAAAGAAATCCACTGCCTTTAGGCGGTGGTGAGCCGAACAAGATTTTCATTATCTTGAATTTTGCACTCGTTGGTCGCTTCTCGAGTGGGTTGACTCAGAAAACAGACTCTGTCAAGTTTTCTTCGCTGATAAAGAAAGTTAATGTGGTAAAATCATACAAGTTAATTTTTATTTACTGAGACACGATTATTTATTTTTTGTTGGACTATTAACTGAATTGGAAAAGAGGTGATAACTCTCCGCAGTTTTTTGAATAATTTTCATGGAAACCGCACACTTTAGTGTGCGGAGTATGTCATTTCTTTTATTGACATTTCTTCCATTTTCTTTTTGTTTTTTTTCATCCAATCTTTCATGAAATTTTTTATTAAATTAGTATTTTTTTCTTTTGCATAAAGTCTGTCTTTTTTTACAAAAGTTTTTTTGTGTTTTTTCTTAAATTTTTTTACGTGTTCTTTATCTTTTGTTCTTGGTCCGCTGGCAAGAATTTCTTTATTTTTACCGACGATAAAAAATGCTTTTGCCATGTCGGATTCATTATATTCGAAATCATCTACCTTTATTTCGAAAAAATGCTCTAGCTCCTGTTTTAGATGGTTATAGAATTTCAAGAGTTTGCTTCCTGCGATATTTCCCTCTTGCCTATTCGTTTTTATCTCCAAGTATAGAAGATTTTTATCTAGTTTGTTTTTTGGAATTTCTATCTTTTTTAGATTGAATTCTTCTTTGGAAGGATTCTTAAGAAATTTTTTAGATGCTTTTTGGAATCTTAGGAATGTTTTTTCTGAGAGGGCTGCTAAAACGTTTCGAGTTTTATAGGTGGGATCTATGAGAATTATTGGAGATTGTATCTTTGACGCATTTAAATCTAAGAGAATTGTGTTTTTGTTTTTGTAGTCTTTTTCTACATCAATGATAAATTTATCTTTTACATTTGAGAGAACTTTTATTAATTTTTGGAAGCTTTTGTAGTGACCTATTAGTATCTCTAGTGAGTATCCAGAGAATCCGCTAATATAAGACTCTGCCCCATAGCATTTGTTTGCGTAACAAAAAGCTTTGGCTAGTTTTATTTCATTCAGCGTTTTTTCACTTTTCACTTTTCTTTTTATATATTTTACATGCGAGTGAGAAAGATCAGTTATGTTTTCTGCTTCTTTAGAGTTTTTTATCTTTTTTACAGGGATAACCTCAAAGAATAATTTCTCGTTTGATTTTATTTTAAAGTAATCTCGTGAGCCGTGTATCTTTTGAATATTCTTTTGCTTAGTCATCTTTAATATTTTTTCTGTTAAGAGAGAGATGTCTTTATGTTTTTTATCGAATTTTATGAAGATGTCTATGTCGTAATTGTCTTTTTTTATCATAGTACCTTTGGCGAAACTTCCTCCGACGAAAACTTCTGCAGACAACTTCAATGATTTCAATGATTTTTTTATTTTTATTAAGAATTCTTCAAGAGACAAATTTATTTCTTTTAGTTCTTCTTGAGAGATGTTTACTTCTTCGAGAATTTCACTTAAAATAAAATCTACTCTTTTAGTCATATGTAGAAAAGTCTGAAGATATTTATAAGGTTTTGGAGTTAGAACTCTTTATCTAAATCTTTTAGGTTGCTTTTTAGCGTCGATGCTAAATCAATTATATATTTACCTTCTTCTAGTTTGTAGATTAGTGGTTGATTTCTCTGGAAGAGTTTTACTATATCGATTTCAAACTTACCTTCACCTGTGATTCTTATTGATTCGATATCAAGAATAACCGGAGCATCCTCGTCGATGATGCCAGCCATTTCTCTGATGTCTTGTTCAATCTTGGTTTTTTGTTCTTCGGGGATTTCTATAATTTTGTTCTTCATTTCTTCTACCTGGCCTTCCTTGATATAAAAGAAAAAGTGTCCTCTACATTTATTGCATCCTTCTAGAATTTCTTTACTGCCTGTTGGAAGAATATGTGAACATTTTACGCATTGATATGGCATTGTAAACTGAGGTGTTAGTGCTATTTAATTTTTTCTGTGATTCCAATAGTTGTATAACTGGGGACATCTTTTAATTGTGCACACTGAATTATAATAATATTTAAATAAATCTTTTTGCACGAAGTAATTATGACGTTTTTTTCAATCGGAAGGGTTTTTGAAAGGGATAACAGTGTTCTTTTTGAGATGCCTTCCCAAGATGGTTTTGCATTTTATGAAAAACTATCGAATACTGTCCATTTTGGAGATTCTGAATTAGCAGACTTGCAAGCAAGAGTTGAAGCAGTTAGATATCGTCCTCGATTTGAATCAGATTCTTTGAGGCGAGAAGCAGAAGAAAGATTGGAATCATTAGTGTTAAATGTGACAGAGGGTTGTAATCTTGCTTGTTCTTATTGTATTTTTTCAGGAAATTATGAAAATGAACGTATTGAGACTGATAGGGATATGGATTTTGATACTGCAAAGAAAGCTCTTGATTTTTTCATTTCTAGATCCAAAAATCCCGCGATGATTTCTTTTTATGGGGGAGAGCCCATAAATAATATGGAATTGATAACAAGAGTTGTTGACTATGCAAGGGGTTTCTTTCCTGACAAAGAATTTGCTTTTACTATGACGAGCAATTTTTATAATGCAGATAAATTTCTTCACGAAATTGCAGAAAGAGGAATTTATGTTACAATAAGTTTAGATGGTCCTAAAGAAGTGCATGATAAGAACAGAAGGACAAAAAATGGTGGGTCGACACACAGAAAAATACTAAGAAATATAGAAATATTTGAGGAATCTTATCCAGGTTATGCAGAAAGTCACTTTTCTTATAACGCTACTTGCGAGAATCCGTACGATTTATTGGGAATAATAAGGTTCTTTAATGAAAACGATCGGTGCGGTATTGTGAGAATTGGTAATAAAGAAACAAAAGGTTTTGATAGGAATTCAAGAGAAGAAAATTCTTTTAATTTTTCTTTACTAAGTCAAGAATACATAGCTTCTATTGTTTCTGGAAGAGATCCAAAGATACTCAGAACTTTTTTTGATCAAGAGCTAAAAAGAGTTACTCTTAGAGATACTGGAGTAATGCCAGAGGAATTAATGTTGGATGGGTGCTGTTATCCAGGAAATAGGAAACTCTTTGTAGATACGGGGGGAGCATTTTATATGTGTGAAAGATTTGGAGGAAGGGCTTCTATTGGAAATGTTAGTAGCGGAATAAACTTGGACATTGTCAATAACATAATTGAAGAATTTATGGAGATAAGAGATGGTTCTTGTGGAGGTTGTTGGGCTCAACGTCTTTGTGCTCCTTGTATTCAATCTTCAAAAGATCCCTCTGGAGATATTTCTTCAAGTGGAATGAAGCAACTCTGTGGATCATATAAATCTCAAATATTAGTTGCATTAGCACAAAATGTTATATTATCGAAATGGAAGGGAGTCTTAGAAAAGTATATAAATTCTATCGAGCTTGTTTAGGGTATGGAAAGTAATTATACTGCGGAAAGAGATAACAGATATGATAAGGTTACTTCTAACCCAGAAAATAATCGCATTCTTCTTGAAGAATTACAAGCGAGTTCTTCAAGGATAAAAAATCTTGAAGGGAGAGTTTCTATGGCAGGTTGTGGGGGAGGATGTCCAGAATGTGCTTGCTCATATTTTTTCTATGCAGGAGGCATGCCTCTGATGACAACTCTCTTAGTAACTGCTGGAGGATTATTATTTCCTGCAAGTAAGTAATTAATCTTTATTTATCTTTTTGATTTCTATTCCGACTTCTTCTTTTAAGTGTGTTTTCCAATTTTCTCTACTTAACCATTTATGTTTGGATCTAAATTTTTCCAAATCCCCTAGGAGAATCTTAATTGATTTTTGCATCTCTTTGTTTTTTTCATATCTTTTATTATCCAGAAATTTTTTCCATGTGCTTTCTGTATAATCTAAATAGGGATTCAACCCATAAATAATTAGGGCCTCTATTATTGATTTTCTATTATTTTTTGAAAGATTTGCGAATTCATCTATTGCTTTGAGTGTTTCTTTATCTATTTCTAAAGAAATCTTTTCCTTCTTAGAATTAAGTTTTTCCATATGGAAAGAATGTCTCTTAAATATTTAAATACTCCTATCGATCAAGTAAGAGTTCAATTTTTTTTGGGTTTTTCTTTATCTCTTTGACTATTGTTGCTGGGCCGATGATTGTTAGTGCACCGAGGTTTCCACCACCCATAGCATTTATTAGGCCTCTTCTGATTCTTACAAAGAATCCTCCATCGTTATCTCCAGAAATTACAGCGAGTTCTATTCCTTTAAAACCTTTTACATGACCAATCATTGCCATTGTATCTTCTATTAATCTTGATTCCTCGTGAGATTCTATCTTCCCTTGTATAATTAGTATGACGTTTCCTAGGACGATGTTAAGGATTTTCTTGATTCTTTGTGTGCTATCCATTCCAGATAATTCTGAATAGGGTAAGAACTGGATAGAGAATCCCCTTATTTTTCCCAAACTCTTTTTTTTAGCCATAGTTTATAATATATATTGTAAAATATACTTTTTAATTTTTCCGAGTGACGATTTTTTTTAAATTACCTCTTTTTATACCTTCTTTGCTAACTTAAATATTGATTCGTAAAATTCTTCTAAGTTTTTTCCGTATCTTGCGCTGATTCCTACCACGTCGTATTCTGGGAATGCAGATTCTATTTTTTTTATATTGGCTTTTCTCAAATCAACCTTGTTTGCCACGATTAACACCGGGATTTTTCTTGCTACAAGGTTTCCTATAATTGTGATATTTACTTGATTATAGGGGTTCTCTGTTGCATCTAGGACAATCACAACGACGTCCATGTCATCAAGCCACTTGATGCTTTCTACAACACCTTGGGTTGCTTCTTTTGCTCTGTTCTTTGCATCTTTTTTCTTAATTTTGAATTTCAAGAAATCTTCATAGTCAATCTTTGTTGCTATTCCGGGAGTGTCGATAATTTTAAACATCATTTTTTTTCCCTTGTAACTTATCTCAACTTTTTCTTTAAATTGGACTGAACGTGTCTCGTGAGGCACCTTGCTTACGCTTCCAATCTCTTCACCCGTAAAATCCTTGCAAATTCTATTTGCTAGGCTTGTTTTTCCTGCATTTGGAGGGCCGTAGAAGCCCATTTTGAGTTCTTTTTTTTGTCCAAACATTCTGGAAAATACCCTTCTAAAGAAACTTTTTAGTGCTTTTGCAACCATGAGTATACGTGTTATTTGGGCTTATTAAATTTTTGTATGATTCTTTACAACTTTGATGATTATTTGTTCGATTTTTCTTTTGGTTCTTTTATGAATCTTGGAAGGGGCAGTTCCATCATGCCAGTTCTTCTACCTTCGTACTTCTTTAATGCATATTTTATTTGTTCCGTATGCCAACCCGCTTTCTTTAGGTTTTTTTCTATTTCTTCATGTGTGTGCTCTTTCTTTTTTGCATTATTTATGTAGTGCATTATATTATAGAGGTCGTTTCTGTTTGGGAAAAGATGTTTTTCGTATTTCTTTTTGTACCATTGCTGGAGGATTATATATGTTGTGATTGCTAGGACGAGTAGGAAGATAAGACTCATTATTAATATTAGTTCTTTTGAGATATTCCCATTTTTATTTGAAGGAAATTGGTTCTGAACAGCTAGTCTGTTTATTGGCGGCGCGACGAATGCTTGTATGTCTTCGAGATTTATACCCTCTGTAGTATAGAAATTAATTTTGGAAACGTCTTTTAGGTTGACATAGATGTAGTCTCCTTCTTCTCTGATTGGGCTAGTGAACTCCAGATTCTGTTTAGGCATTATGAGATAGTAATCGTGAGAGATGTCTTTCTTTTTTGTAACCTTTATTTCAAATATGCCTGCTAGAGGTTTTATTTCAGAGACATATTCTGCAGAGAACTCTTCGAAGTTTATTTCTACATCCACATTTTCTTGTTGCCAGAATGCTACTGCTTCTTTATACTGTGATTCATCTCCATCATATTCCCCTCCCGAAATTTCTTTTAGAATGTTAAGGTTTACTAGGTTCTCTTCTGGAAACATTTTTATTTCATTTGCTTTTGTTGTGAGGATAATCTTCTCTGGTACTTTAAGCATTAAAATTCTCGAAACTATTTCTTGATAATCTTGATTAGTCTCTGCGTTAGAATATCTGTTTTTCAGCAAACTTATTTCTTCTGTGATATTGCTTATTCTTAGAACCGAGTTGAGGATTAACTGGCTGGAGAGAGATTGACTAGTGATTTCTTTTTTAATATTGTTTAAATCTAGGTTGAATTTGTTTAGTGTGGTATTGATGAGTTCTTTTGGAGAGGTTACGTTTATCATGAATGTCTTTGACGAGCTTAGTCCTCTTGTATCTTTTACGGTTATTTTCAGCTCGTAGCTTCC
>JAHJRR010000030.1 GCA_018830685.1 Nanobdellota archaeon | reverse complement strand
TCACTTAACAGGACTCATGTCTTTCCATGCAAGGTCAAACAAGTCTTCAAGAGCTTGCGCAAAGAATTCTGTATTTATCCAGACACTAATATCATAATTAGGATGGAACTTCTCGTCATCAAGAAGCATAAACATAAGCTGATTTGAATCAACAATTGCAAATCTAGCCCTAAATTTATCAACATTCTTAACTTCTGCAACCTTCTTAAACTCTCGAGCAACTTTGATATTATTATTATTTATTGGTGCAGCAATTCTAACTTTGACTCCCCGTTTTTTACACTTTTCTAAGCTTGGCATTAAAACTTCTAGTTTCCGATTAAGACCTTCTGCAGTTGTAATAATTGTAACAGACTTTTCGGCACCTCTTATCATCATATCCATATGATTGTAAATATTTTGTCTACCTTTCAAACTTCCTGAAAGATCAGTTGGTTCAACAAATTTAATCCCTTTAGTGAACAAAGAATCTAATTCCCCCAGAACCTCATCACCTTTCAGAGTCTCAAGTCTCTTAGATCTATCATTAGCATCCTTCATCAAATTCTTTTTTACTCTCTCAACAACTTCTTCTGGTTTAAGAGCTATGAACTTTATTGGCTTACCGAGTTTCATAACTATGAAACCTTTTTTCTCCAAACTCTCTAGAATATCATATGTTCTTGAACGGGGAACGTCCGAAATATTACTTAGCTCTCCTGCGGTCGAAGTCCCTCTTGAAAGAAGTGCAGTCCAAACCTTCACTTCATATAAGTTCAAATCAAAAATCTTTCTTAGTCTACTTAAAAATTCTTCTTTTACTATCATTTTTTGTTAATCACCTCGAGTAATCGTCTCTATTCCCTAGAGAGCGAATCTCTTTTTAAAGATTGTTATGATAAAAGAGTACTTCAATAGGATTACCCCTGTGTGATAACTATCGACCTCTTTTATGTAATTACTAAATCAGTTTTATTTTTAAACCTTTCCCTATTTTGGAAATTACCCTCGACAAACCTAAACCTTACTAAACCCAATCTGAAATTCTTTTCCTTTTATCTTAAACTTTGAATTCATTTCAAGACCCTTCCGATTTACTCCGCATAAAGAAAATTTCTTAGCGTTAACTTTCTTAGATATATAACTCCCATCTATCTTCTTCAACAAATCTTTATCATCAGATTGTATCACAAGGTCAATAAAATCTTTTTTAACGAGTCCTGCATTCTTTCGCTCTGCTTGAACTTGCCGAACCAATTCACGTGCAAAGCCCTCTGCTTCAAGCTCCGGCGTTTGCTCTGTATCTAGTTCCACATTTATTTCTTTGACATTTGAAGAGCTCTCTACATAAAATATTTTTTTAACATTTAGCTGATTTTTAATAATCACATCCTCGGCTTTGCCGAGTTTAAAATCTCCTCCAATTATTTTAGCCTTGCTTAACGGCCACCTCAGCCCAAGACCTTCTTTATCTCTTTCCTTCAAACCCGAAGAAACGATTTCTCTAACAGTTTCCATCTTACTCAACAATTCTCTATCAATCCCCTTCTCGCTAAATGAAGGATAGTTTTCAAGATGAACTGACTTCTTCTTACCTTCTATAGATTGGTAGATGCTCTCTGAAACAAACGGAAGAATCGGAGCAATAATTTTTGAGAATTCAACTAACACATATCCCAAAACCTTTCTTGTATTTTTATCTTCCTCAAATCTGTCTCTATTAACTCTGATATACCATGTTGAAAGATCCTCGACAAATCGTCTTAATTCCCCACACATCCTAACCGTATCATACTCTTCAAGATACTTCTTACTAATAATTCCAAATTCATTTAGTCTTGAAACTATCCACTTATCCGTCACGTCCTTAATAACTGGCTTTCCAGATATCTTTTGACCTTCTCCCATCTCATAAAATCTCAATGCATTGTACGCAATAAGAATCACTCTCTTGTAAACTTCATCAACCCCCTTATCTGAGAAGTTAAGATTCTCTGCATTCATCAAGGGGCTAGACATAAGATAAAACCTCAGAGCATCAACGCCATACTTCTCAATTAAAATCATAGGGTCTGTAAAATTATTCTTACTCTTACTAATTTTCTGTCCATCCTCTGCAAGGATAGTTCCCGTTGTCACAACATTCTCAAAAGGAGCCTTATCAAAAATTATTGCAGACAAAACTAACATATAATAAAACCATGCTCTAATCTGCCCAATGTATTCCGTCACAAACTGTGCAGGGAAACTCGATTCAAACTCTTCCTTGTTTTCGAACGGATAATGGAATTGAGCAAACGTCATAGCCCCGGATTCAAACCAACAATCAAGAACCTCGGGAATTCTCTTAAACGTCTTTCCATTCTTTTCAAGAACAACATTGTCAAGATAATCTTTATGTAAATCTATTTTGTCCGGAAGGTTCTTTGCATACTTTTTCAACTCTTTAATACTTTCAATGACGAGAGTTTCACCGTCGTCAGACATCCAAATCGGAATCGCCGTAGCCCAGTATCTATTCCTTGAAATGTTCCAATCTGGTGCAGTTTCAATTGTATATTTCACTCTACCTTTCTTCAAAAACTCTGGATACCACGCCATCTTCTGACTTAATTCAAGAACCCTCGGTTTTATCTTCTGAATATTAACAAACCATGCAGGAATTGCTCTATAAATCAGCTTTGTATCACATCTGTAACAGAACGGATACTCGTGCTCAATCTTTTTCACCAAAACTATCTTATTCTGGTTCTTCAAAAATGCAATCACTTTATTATTAGTATCATGTACAAATTCTCCTGCAAAATCAGAAACCTCCGAGGTAAACTTTCCTTTATCATCAACTGGTTGTACAATTTTAATGTCATATTTTTTACATGCTTCATAATCCTCTTCTCCAAATGCAGGAGCAGTATGCACAATTCCAGTACCCTCCTCAGAACTAACAAAATCTCCAAGTATAATCTTAAAAGAATTCTTGTTATTTTTGAAATAGTCAAATAATGGCTCGTATTCCTGTCCTTCTAATTTTTTACCTTTAAGTTCTTTGACAACATCATACTCTTTCTTGTCTTTGAAGAAATCTTCCACAACATTCTTAGCCAAAATGTAAGTCTCTTTTGTTTTTTTATCTTTAACATAAACATAATCTAAATTTGAATTAACTGCAAGTGCTAAGTTTGACGGCAGTGTCCAGGGGGTTGTTGTCCAAGCGAGAGCATAAGTGTTCTCATTCTTCAATTTGAATTTCACAACGACAGAATCTTCCTTCAAATTTTTATAAGAATTATCCATTGCAATTTCTGCTTTAGCCAGTGGGGTAGCACATCTAGGGCAGTACATCAAAATCTTTTCTCCCTTGTAGATATAGCCCTTTTCCCACAATTGCTTAAATGCCCACCAAATACTCTCAATGTATTCATTATCCATTGTTTTGTAAGAATTTTCCATATCTACCCATCGCCCAATTCTCGGAACAAACTTTTTCCACAAATGATCATACTCCAAAACCTTACCTCTACAAAAGTCATTGAATTTCTTAATGCCTATTTTCTCTATCTCATCCTTAGAATTAATGCCGAGTGCTTTCTCGGCTATATTTTCTATGGGCAATCCATGACAATCCCATCCCCAGACTCTATTAACATATCGACCTCTCATAGTCCAGAATCGACCAAATATATCTTTTGTAACAGAACTTAGTATATGGCCGTAGTGTGGCGTTCCGGTTGCAAAAGGGGGACCGTCGTAAAAAACATAAGGTTTCTTTCCCTTCGTCTTTTTAAGTGATTTCTCAAATGTTTTATCTTTATTCCAAAATTCAATAATATCTTTTTCTATTTGATTGATTTCCATATTAGTTTTTAGTATAGTTATTTTAAATATTAATCGGCGAAAGACCGTCTAAATAATAATCTCTATAATAGAATAAACTCTTCTGATTAAACTTAATTTTGAACTCATACGCTTATTTCCTACCACGATTCTTTAAATATCTCACTAAAGAGTGGATGCTCCATCCAACTAGAAACCCAGATATAAAAGGTATTAAAAACATTAAAAATAAATATGTGAAAATAATGCTGGGTGCGGATGCACTTGCACCTCCAATAAAATATGAAAATGCCATGGCAAGAAGATAAACGGGAAGATAAAGTGTATAGGCCAAAAAGTTAGGAAGATCTGAATTCATAAGAAATGCAAAAGAAACTGTATATAGAATGGCACCAACCCAACTTCCCCACATTTTAAAAGGATTGTATGAGACCATTTTATCTTTCTCATATTTATGTTTGAGTCTTTTAAAACTTTGCGGCACATCACGTTTCCCTTTTCTAGCATAAAAAATAACAGGGCGAAATTATACAAGTCCAATCAAACCCTCTGATTTGTGATTATCCATTTAGACGAATTTGCGAACGACTTTGGAGGGAGCAAGTAACTTAAAACCCCAACCCCTATGACAACTATGAATTTATTCTATTCAAAAATTCCTCTTCTACAAAATGCAATTTTCCAAGAATAATAAAACAGAACGGAGTATCAATCTTCTCATTCTTTAACTTTTCAACATCATACCATAAAATTCTTGAGTTCTTAGTTCCTAATCTCGAACAAATAACAATCTTCCCTAGAGAAAGTCCTTTCCTCTTAGAATCCTTTTTCAATTTTTCAAGAGCTTCATTAAATTTCATCCCAATGTCAACAAGAATTAAGGTATGTGCATTTATTCCCAGATTTTCTTTGATAACATCAATATAACTATCAGCCTCAAATCCAGGCATGCTAGCAATCTTACCAAATTTATACAATTGTAATCCTGTCTCTGCCACAGCATCAAAAATTGAAGCGTTAAAAATAACTTTGTAATCAATACTTCTTTTCTTAGCTTCTTGTAGAAGTGTTATGTGTGTAGTTGCAGTCAAAGGGGAACCATAGACCAAAAGAACAACATCTTTCTTATCCGCATCTTCAAGAACTTTCAAACTCTCAACGATATTTCTGTCTGCAAGAATCATTGCTTTTCCAAATTTCTTTTCCAATCCTTCCAAATCATAGGGAAATTCTACCGTATAATTCTCAATATAAATTTTATCTGATTTTGAAATTATCTCCTTTGTCTCTATGCTAAAACTTCTGGCACCAAGACCAAGACCTATTAAATGAAACATGCAATTGCCAGAAAATTAGGGTTTTTATTCTTTGCTAATCCTACTCATAAGGCCATCTTTTCTCTCTAATATTATCTATTACCCTATCTGATAAATTTCTTAAATAATAATCAGCACCTGCTCGAGCAGAGTGAAAAATATTATCAATATAATGCGAATTAAAATCTGAGACAACTACATACAATCCTAATTCTCTGTCTGAGGTTCTTCTTCTAATTTCTTTAAATAAAGAGTCATCTCTTTCAGTCCATTCTCCTAATCTCTTGTCCACAAAAACAAGATCATAATTATCTAAACATTCTAATGCCTTATTATAACCGACGACAGCATCTAACTCAGAAGCTCTATTGAGAACGCTATGAAAAGGAGTTCTATTCTCCCCGACAATCATCATTCTTGGCATTTCATTTTCTATGTTTTTCCCTATTTAAACATTTAGCTACTAAATCACAATTTTATTTTTTTCTCTTCAAACTTCTACTAGTAATAATCACCATAGAAAGAAAAGTGAATAATAACACATCATTACCAAGAACAAGTCCCAGAATAGCTCCAATAAAACTTAAGGTCACAATCAATCGGAACCACCTCTGCCCAGAGTCAAGTTCCTCTCTTGTAATTTTTGCAAGATATATTCCAAGAGGAAAACACAATCCAAGAACAGCCAAACCGATAATAAAATTCACTCCAATCATATCTTGAAAAAACATTTGCAATTTTTATATTTATGCAAGTATCACTACAACAAGTATTAATTATTTAATGGTGACAAAATCGAAAGATTTAAATAATATTTATCTCTAAAAAATTTATGAAAGCAAAAATTGGAAAATCATATTTGACTGAAATTCTTCATGAAGGTGGAAAAATTAATTTCCAGTATCCTTCATTTAGGGGAAATTATGGAAATGTTGCAGAAAAGATTGATGCTGAAGGATTGCAAAGACCAAACTCCTCAGAAACAGCTTTATTGGTTTATGATGCTTTTCAAAATCCCGAGGGAAAATATGAATCTGAAATAATTGACATTCTCAATAAAGGATGGTTTTGGGAATTTACAGGAAATCTATATATTCCAAAATCAAATGAAGAAATTAACAATGGAGTTATTCTTGAAAACAATCCAAAAATAATTAATGGAAGATTAGCAATGGACAAAGATTCTTTAATAAACAGATTACAGGAAGGAGATTCTAATGTTCAGTTTGTTCCTTTTGGATTCAAAGCAGGAGAACAAACTTCAAGAGAACTTGAGAAAAATCCCTATGTTGTTGCAAGATACGGAGAAGAAGGTGCTGAAAAAATCGCTGAGATTGCTGATAAATACAGAAGAAATCCTAGAGTTTGGGCATTTGACTCTGT
Organism: Nanobdellota archaeon; assembly: GCA_018830685.1. GTDB lineage: Archaea > Nanobdellota > Nanobdellia > Pacearchaeales > GW2011-AR1 > ASMP01. The sequence continues at coordinate 3,385 of JAHJRR010000030.1, read as the reverse complement.
TGATGAAAAAATTCAAAGAGTGTCTGTCTTGTACAGGGAATGGGGCTTTGGCGACAGGATTGGTGTCGATGGCAACGGCCGGCATCATGATGGCGGCGGCTGCGCTTTTGGGGTAGTTCCTAATAAAGGTGAATAGGTTTTGCTGGCTTAGCCGTCAAACCCATAATAAAATGCACTACGCAATCAGCTCGCTTCAAAGACCTCATCTTGTTCCGTAATTGATAACAAGATAACCCCCAAATCCGTTTGAGAACTTGCATGATTCTTCTTTATTATTTTTGAACTAATTTGCGAGGCAATGCCGAGCAAGTATTTCTGAAGGGGGTGACTTGTTAGGGGGAAGTCCCCCTACGATTTGCGAGGCAATGCCGAGCAAGTAGCTTCTTTTTTTTAATACTCCCAAAATCCGGCTTTGCACGACAATAAGACCTAATTCCGTACAAAATCGGAAAGTAATAGAAACAAGAAGAAGTAATGGACATTAACGGACATTATACTAAAGTGTATTCTAGAGTAGCATTTAATACTGAACTTTTCCATTACGCGAACAATATAATGTAATATAGTAATATTTATATATAGTAGAATACGCGTATAAGTATGGAAATTAAAAGAGAAACAATAAGCCTAAAGATAAATCCAGAAATATGGAAGGAAGCAAGAAAGAAAGCTATTGACAAGGGAATGGCTTATTCAAGGTACATTGAACATCTGATTGAAAGAGATTTGAAGGAAGAATAATTCTCCAGACTAATAATCTTTAAATAAACATCAATAATATTACTTCCATGACATTACAAGAAGAAATTGAAAATAAATTAAAAGATATAAAAACAGTCAGTTATGATATGTCTATTGGAGAATTAATTAGCTTATATGAGAAAGAAGAATTAGATATACATCCAGAATTTCAAAGGTTTTTTAGGTGGACTCAACTTCAAAAAACAAAATTAATTGAATCACTACTACTAGGTATTCCAATACCTCCTATTTTTGTATCACAAAGGGAAGATGGTGTTTGGGATGTTATCGATGGTTTGCAAAGGCTTTCGACTATTTTTGGATTTATAGGAATTTTAGAAGAAGAAAACGGAGAAATTATGTCTCCAACACCCTTATTGAAAACAGATTATCTTCCAAGTTTAGAAAATAAAAAATGGGAGGAACAACCTGACTCTGGGAATTCATTAATTTCTTCACAAAGATTAATTATCAAAAGGGCGAAAATAGGGATAATTATCATAAAAGAAGAAACCGGAGCAGAGATGAAGTATGAATTGTTTCAAAGACTTAACACTCTTGGTTCGCGTTTATCTTCTCAGGAAGTAAGAAACTGCTTAATGGTGATGATTGATAGAGACTTTTTCTATTGGATTAAAAATCTTTCTGAATATGAACCATTTGTTACTTGTCTTTCTTTACCAGATAAAATGGTTGAAGAACAAGAAAATTTAGAATTAGTTTTGAAATTCTTTATATTTAAGAATATTGATATAAGAGAAGTTTCTAAGATGAATGATTTATCTGATTTCATAACTAAAAAAATGCGAGAATTTTGTAAAAACCCCGATTTTGATAGACAGAAAGAAGAGGAAATATTCAAAAAGACTTTTGATAAATTATTAATCTCCCTTGGAGAAGAAAGTTTTAAAAGATATTACTCTGATAAAGATACTTTTAAGGGCAAATTTTTAATTTCTGTGTTTGAATCTTTAGCAGTAGGGATTGGAACAAATATTGATTTATGGGATGATGAAGAAAATTTTATAGAGAAAATAAGGTTAAAAACAAAATCCTTATGGAGCAATCAAATTTTTATAAGTAATTCTGGAAGTGGGTCTAATGTTAGGGGTCGAGCATTGAAAACCGTCCCTTTGGGGAAGGAATTATTTAAACCATGAAAAATGAAGAAAAACTTTTAGATAGATTAGATAAGGATTTATCTTGGAGAAAAAAAGAACTTTTATTTATAAATAGCCTCATTGGAGAGAAAGAGGAGAATCTTGATGTTAAGTTAAGAATTGGTTTAGCAATCTTATATGCTCACTGGGAGGGATATATAAAAAAGTCATCTAATTTTTATGTAGACTTTATTAAAGGAGAGAAATTGAAATGTAATGAAGTCAATATCAATTTTTTAGCATTAGCCTTAAGAGGGAAATTAAATCTAATTACTTCAACAAATAAACCTTCTGTTCATAATAAAATAGTAAATTTCATCTTAGAATCTAATGAAAAATTTATAAAAATTCCAACCAAAATAAAAACTAATTCGAATCTAAACCATGAAGTATTTAAAGAGATATTAATCTCTCTTGGTTTGGATTTTTCAAGATACGAATTAAAGAAGAATTTGATAGATATTAAATTAGTAGAGAAAAGACATGAAATTACTCATGGAAATTATATCTTAATTGGCAAGGAGGAATTTTTAAAATTACACACAGAAATTCTTTCTATCATAGATTCTTTTAAGGAACAAATCTTACAGGCAGTTACAAATAAGAAATACCTTAGAATAAGTACCTAAAACCTAATACTGTTATCTAAGTCTTGAAAATTTAATACTTTCAGATTAATTTTTTCCCTTTACTTTCCGTTCAAAATCCTCCTCTTAAAGTCCACAATTCTAATCCGAAATAATTAAAAATCCAATAAACCTAATCAAAAAATGGATGAAGAGACTAAAAAGAAGATAGAGGAACTTGAAGAAAGAGTTGATGAGTTGGAGTCCCTGATAAAAAGATTGATTAAGGATTGTGAAGAACATAAGCATAATATCAGTGATGGTCGAGCAACACTTAATTATTAGAATTCTATGTAAAAAGTAAGCTTTTTTCCTTATGTGCTTCGGTTACCCTCACAATTCATTGTCGTGCAACTAAGTTAGTTTCCGTGCAGGATTGAGTTGTCGTGCAAAGCCCCAAAATCCAAAAACCCTAAATACCCTCCTTTTTCTTAAGGTACATGAAACTAACAGATAAAGCAGTCCAAAAGATAAAGGCCGATTTTCCGATATTCAAGAACAATAAGAAATTGGTTTATTTAGACAGCGCTGCGACCTCTCAAAGACCAAAGCAAGTGATAAATTCTTTAATAAATTTTTATGAAAATGATAATGCAAATATCTCTCGGGGAGTTTACACACTCGCAGAAAGAGCGACAGCAAAATATGAACATGCTCGAAGGGTTGTGGCCAAATTCATCGGTGCGACTTCGGACGAAATAATATTCACAAGAAACACAACTGAATCAATAAATCTTGTCTCTCGTTCAATTTCTCCTTTAATCTCCAAAGGAAAGAAAGAAATACTTCTAACAGAAATGGAACATCATTCGAATATAGTTCCCTGGCAACAGCTTGCAAAGAAGCACGGATTAAAAT
>JAHJRR010000003.1 GCA_018830685.1 Nanobdellota archaeon | reverse complement strand
TTTTGCACTCGTTGGTCGCCTCTCGAGTGGGTTGACTCAGAAAACAGACTCTGTCAAGTTTTCTTCGCTGATGAAGAAAGTTAATGTGGTAAAATCATACAAGTTAATTTTTATTTACTGAGACACGATTATTTATTTTTTTTGGACTATTAACTGAATTGGAAAAGAGGTGATAACTCTCCGCAGTTTTTTGAATAATTTTCATGGAAACCGCACACTAAAGTGTGCGGAGGATGTCATTGGTTAATGTTTCCTAATCGCGCGGAGCGCGAAGTTGTGTAGACGTCGCGACAGTGATGGCAAATTACAAAGAAAAATCTTCACCTTTTCTGTAATGCACGCTTTCTTCTGGCTTGATGTATGTGTGAATCTCATCTGGAGAGAACCAGAAATCAATTTCTTTCTGAGCTTCTTTTGGGTCGTCTGTTGCGTGAACTATTGTGATGTTGGGTCGGTTTGATTTGTTTGCCAGTTCGAATGTGTCGTGGGAGTAATCCCCTCTAATTGTTCCAGGATTTGCTTCATCAATATTTGTTGGTCCTGTAAGTCTTTTTACTGTTCTTACTGCGTTATGACCTTCTAAAACTATTGCGATTATTGGTGATACTTGCATATCTTTGATTAATCCGAGAACTATATTTCTTCCTACGGGAATTGGGTCTGCGTTTTCTGGGAGATTTAGTTTTTTCTTGTAAAGTTCCCCTTTCTCTTTCATCCAGGTCTCGTCTTTTGTATAGTGTTTTTCGAGAGTTTCTTTTTGGGCTTGAATGAGTTTAAGACCAACTATTTTCATACCAACTTTCTCGAATCGCTGGATTATTTCCCCCGTGATTCCTCTTAGGACAGCGTCGGGTTTTATAAGAACTAAAGTTTGTTCTGTTGTCATTATATCTCTTCTACTCTCCTTTTTGACGAGTAGTATTTTGAACGAACCCCGAGAAAACCTTCTGTTATCTCAATAGATTCTCCGTCTATTCTGTAAACTTCAATACGTCTCCCAATTAATCTGCTTTTTTTTAATATGATGTGTCTGTCTGTCGGAGCAATCCTTTTATTTTTTCCTAGGAGATTTTCTAACAGATTTAATTCGGTTAGTGTTGGTATAATTTGTTGATCAATTAGTGCGTCGTATAGGAGTTCTTCGTGTGGATTTATTGCCATTATATCTCTTCTTTTTCTACTTTCTTTTTTGTTGCAGTTTTCTTAGCAGGAGCTTTTTTTACTTCTTCAAATTCCCTTTGTTTTTCTTCTTCTATTGTTTCTGCAATGGTCTGAGATTGAGTGTTTTCTTTTTTCAACATTTCTTCTGGAGCTTCTGTTTCTTTCTCGAGCGTTATGGTTTTAACCTCACAGAGCGATAGGGGATAAATCTTTTTTAGTCTTAGTCCAAGTGTTTTCTGGAGCCTGTTGTTCATGACTTCGTCGAAGATTTCGTTTATGCTCTTTGTTTTAATGTAGTTTATTAGTTCCTCTCGTGCCTTTTCCCTTAGAGCTTTACGGATTGCTCGTGAGACTTTCTTTCGTGTTAATAGGAATGGTTTTATTCGAAGGGTTCCGTTTTTGCATTCTGCAGAAAATGAATCTTCAACGTAGTTTGTTCCTTTACGCATCATCCTTCGGATGAAATAGGGCATGACTTTCAGTTCTTTTGGTCGGGATGTTGCTTTTTCTCCGTTGACATTTACCTTGACCTTTAGAATCATTCCTTTTCCTCGTAGAATTCTGGTTAGGTCATAGATTATTGTTCTATCTTGAAAGTTCTCTAACTCGTAGCCGTAAAGTTGTACTTCTTTTCCTATGGTTGGAATCTTAATGTTGAAAAATTTCTGTCTTTTTTTTACTTGTGCCATTTTTATTCTTGCAAGACCTTTCCTGCTCGTTTATTTCTTCTTGCCAAACGATATTTTGACTTTCCGCAGACCTCACAGGTGTACATTATATTTGTTTTTTTAGTAGTCTTGCTTTTACGTTTGAATTTTGAAACTGCTGGTTTGGAACCCCATTTTCCTTTGTTTCCTATTCCGCTTCCGAGTCCACGGAGTTTCGCTCTTGAGATGCTACCTCTCGTTAGAGTTCCTCTTTGGAAACCTGTTCCGACTATTTTAATTTTCTGACTCGTTTTCTTTTTACAGTACGGACAGAGCCTGTTTGTTTTCTTTGGAAGCTTCATAAGGTTTCTTATTATGGGTGGTTTAAAAAGGTTTTTATATCATGGTGTCGGACTTACTTTTATGGTTAGAATAAAATTTGAAAAAAGTGAACAGAAAAGATTTCTTGATAAGGTCTTGATTTCTGTGGCTTGTCCGTCGTTGAGGGAGCTTAGTAGGCGAATTGATGTCAATTATCAAACTCTTAAGAATTATTATTCTGAGAGGAGATTGTTATCTGAGGAGCTTTTTAGTGTTTTATGTAAAATCTCTAAATTAGATGAAAAAGATTTTTCTGTTCATAAAATTTCAGATAATTTTGGTCAAGTTAAGGGTGGGAAGAAGTCGAGTAAGAAGTAAATGGTCCTGCGCAGTCGTATGGGGAAGGAATTCCCCCTAACAAGTCACCCCCTTTATTTTAGTGCTTGGACATGGTCCTGCGCGGAATCGAACCGCGGTCTTATCCACGTCAAGGATACGTCTTAGCCATTGGACTACAGGACCTTGTATGATGAATCCATAGAATAAATCTTTAAATTTGTTGTGCAATCTACTTAGTAACTTATTTAGTAACTAATTAACTAATTTAATAAGAAACATTTATATATCATAATTTTTTATAGTTCCTGTGGGGAAAAAGAGATGAAGAAATATTTGCTTCTTATAGAAGATGAGAGATTGTGGGAGAAATTTAAGAATGTGATTAAGAAAGATATTAATACCGAGATTATTGATATGATAAAGAAGAAGTTAGGTGTGGAGGTTAAAGATGGAAAGTAAGAAAGGTCAGGTGACGATTTTTATTATTGTGGCGTTGTTGATTGTTGGGGGATTAGTTTTGTACTTCTTTGTGGCGGATTCTTCTAACTCTGTGAATATTCCTGCGAGTTTCCAGCCAGCGTATTCTTCATTTCTCACGTGTATAGAGGATGATGCTCTAACTGGAATAGAGATTCTTGGTTCACAGGCAGGATATATTTATCTACCTGAATTTGATTCTGGTTCTGATTATAGGCCCTTTTCTTCGGAGCTGGTTTTTGCAGAAAGTCCTATTCCTTACTGGTATTATGTTTCTGGGAATAATATTCCGAAGGAGCA
>JAHJRR010000029.1 GCA_018830685.1 Nanobdellota archaeon | reverse complement strand
GACACTTGAGACTCCTGAACAAGCATATCAAAGAAAGAAAAAAGAAGGAAGGTTGTATTTAACATGAAAAATAAAGATGGGTTTAATTTATCGTTAGGAAATAATTATTGGATACTACATAAAATATTAAATCAATAATCTTAAAAAGCTCTAGTGGGTAACACTTTTATCCCTTCGTAGCTTAGTGGCTAAAGCGCCTGGCTGTAGATGAAAGCGAGAGAACCTTGGTTCAATCTCGCATCTAAGGTGAAGTTTCCATACAGGATTACTATGAAACCCCAAAAGTCATTATCGAATACGATAATGCGGAAAGCAGTCCCCGGGAGATCCCCAGTTCGACTCTGGGCGGAGGGATGAAATTTTTTGAACAGATTTAAATAGGAGTTTTGATTATTTAATATATAGAAAATGGAGAAGAAAAAAACTCCTCTTAATGTAAATGATACTTGTAGAAATTGGGGAATATTTCTGATTATTGCGTCAATAATCCAATTTGCTCTCTCGAATATCTTTGACGTTTCTTGGGCTTCTGTCGTTCTAATCATCGGGATAATAACTCTCGTCTTTAGAAAAAGTTGGAATCTTGCTTTAATTGGGGGAATGTTCTTATTAGTGGGGGCGATGAATATAATATATGTCTTAACTCTGCAAACTTCTGTTTTCTTAGTCGCAGGGATTATTCAACTAGGGATAGGAGTATTTGTGTTGAATCAATATCATAGTATTGAGAAAAAAGAGAGTCCCAAGAAGAAAGGAAATTGGTTCAAACTCCACCCCGTCCTTTCCATCTTTCTTGCACTCTTGATTATCTGGATTATTTATGCCCTTATTCCAACATCAACAGAGAGTAAGATAAAGCAAAGTCTGGAACAGAATAATTATGAGGTTCTTGATGTTCATTACTCTGAAAAAATATTGGGCGATGAAAATTGGGCTTCTGTTAAAATGAAATCGTTTGACGATTTAAACAAACAAGCAAATGAAGGTTTAACCACTCTTTCATTGTATTATGGAAATGCAGATAGGTATACTGCAACTCTTTTCACCCCTACGAGCGAATGCTATTACTCTATTGAGGGAGCAATTCTAAATTCTTATTGGGAATCGGTCGAAGGCATAGAAACAAATGAGGTCGGGATAAAAGATACTATTGCTTATTCCATTTGGGAAAACTATATCCTAAGCGGAGAAGCAGATTACTATGACACTTCCCTATACCAAAATCTAGGCGAAAAAGGGTTTGATTTCGGAGTTTTATCTTCCATAATAGATTACAATATAGAATCGAATACTGAACGTTGTTCCTAATCCCCTAACTGATTACTTTTAATCGACTCTGGGCGGACGGATTCTTTATTCTTCTAACATCGGCAATCACCAAAAAATATTTAAGCTTATCCTCTTTAAATTAAACATGGAAATTGTAAGTATTCCCAAGTCAGAATATGAATACATGAAAAGCCAGATAGCAAAGCTTAGGGAACTGGAAAAAATTGACTTTGATTTAATCAAACAGTTTAAGGAGAGTCTAGAAGATGTAAAAATGGGAAGGATAACAAGGGTCGCTTAGTTTCTTCTCAGCAAATTCTCTAAATGTATTTTATACTCACCAAAATTATTGATAATATGATTAATTGTTACTTGCTGGTCTTTTTTCCCGCTTACCGCGACGAGAAGAACAGATTGTAAATCATCATACACCAAATAATAAACTCTCTTTTCTTTTATTCGTTTCTCTCTCAAATGCCTGTATTGCAGTTGCTCGCCAACATAGGGATTTATTTTCAATTGCAAAAATATTTTTTCTATTCTTTTTTGTTCTTCACCGGAAAGTTTGAATCTTTCCCTGTCAAAATTACTCGTTGTATAAACCGCATAACTCATCAAAAACCAAATCATTCAGGATATAAATGTTTTGCGACAAATCTTGCTAAAAAAGGAACTTAAAATTCAGTTACAGGTGAAAGGATTTTTAATATGGGAATGACAGAATGTCCCATCTACCACTAAAGTAATGAATCTTAAAACTTATACTCAAGAATCCTTTTAATAAAATCTTCAATTTCCCCCAACATTTCCTTATTCAAAATAACATGCAATCCGTTATTAGTCATCTTCCTTAAGAGATAACCTTCACGAATTAATTTCTCGGCAATTTTCTTAACATCTTTCCCGATGTGAGAAGGGAATCCTTTAGTTATTGTGTCAAAAGGTGCGTGAACCCCTCCGATAACTTTCTTTCTCCGTAGATGATAAAGTATAGTCGCTTTAATCTTATCTTCATCGTCAAAATCCATAAATGAAAGAAGAAGGAGCATTATTTAAATATTCCTATGTTAAGAATATAAAAACATAGACAGGAATATTTATAAATCATCTATGCTCATAATTAGCATGGCGAACGAAAGCGTATTTATAGAAATCTTTGGAAACAACCCTGTGATGAAAGTATTAGACTTTCTCATCACTTACCAACTCTTCGACTACCCTATGACAGAAATAGCTAAAAATTCCGGCGTGGGGTATTCTACCCTTCAAACTTTCTGGGGCAATCTGGAAAAGAACAACATCGTCGTTAAAACGAGAAGAGTCGGAAAGTCAGACCTCTACAAGCTTAATGTTAATAATCCAGCTGTGAAACAGTTATTAAGACTCGATTGGAACTTTATCCAAGGTTCGGAGCAAGAGGTCATAGCTTAGAAATTACCAGCGGAGGGATTCATAATTTTTATTGAAGAAGATTAGTCTAACAAAGCTAAAAATGAGGACAATGTTTT
>JAHJRR010000028.1 GCA_018830685.1 Nanobdellota archaeon | reverse complement strand
TTAGCAAGTGAGCTAAAGTTTTGTGCAGATCATAATGAGTTTAGAATGAGATATAATCATTTTCGACCGCATACGAGTTTAGATAGAAAAACCCCTGCTTCAGTTTACTTTAGGGGGTGACATATGTCACCGGGGAGCACATGGGATGGGCTAAATCCTGATGTTCAGAAATCATTCTCTTAGAAAAATCCTTCCAATCTTCTCCTCTTTGTGGGATGTCTCAATTTCGTCAAAGCTCTTTCTTTAAGTTGCCTTACACCCTCCTTTGACACTCCCCCTAAATATCCTCCTATTAGTTCTAATGGAAGACCTCCTTCAGGATTATGGCGTCTTGTTTGAAGACTCTGCACATCAAAATCTTCACAATAATATCTTGGGTCTAAACCAAAGTATAATATTAGAACTTTTGCTTCCCTTGGCTTTAGTCCTGATAAAATTTCTTTCATAGTTTTTTTTAACTCATTTTCAACTACTTCTTCATCTTGCAATTCTTCACAATTAGACAAAACCTTATACAAGTTTCTTCCTTCTTCCTCTTCAAGATTCCTATCCAGGGAAATCTCTCTTTTTGTAATCACTAATGCATTTTTTATTCTGCTCACAGAAATTCCTGCTTTTTTAGCAATATAACCAACATGATTAAGAGGTTCAATCTTCTTCTCTTCCAGTTCCGAAACAATACCCTTAATCTTCCCAAAATCACTAAATACATTCTCAGGAACTCTTACACTTCTCTGATTGCATTTAATTGTTCTTCTAATTTCTTCCTCCACCCACCAGATAGCATAACTACCAAATTGATACCCTCTTGTTTCATCAAATTTTTCAGCAACAATTAACAAACCCATATTCCCTGCCTGGATTAAATCTAAAAAATCAGCACCTTGATTTCTATAATTTTTAGCGACACTAATGACAAATCTTAAATGAGAATTTACCAATTCTTCTTTTGATTCTTCATCCCCCCTTCTAATTCTTCTGGCAAGCTCTGCTTGCTTTTCATAAGGCAAGGGCTCACCACTCATTCCCTCCAAATCTCTTTTATAGATAGCTACAAGATCTGGAGAATCACCCTTAAGCACAGAATAATCTGGTTCTAATTGTGAACTCTCATTACTTTTGTAGTGCATCTTAACCAAAAAAGAGAAAGAGGCTATTAATTCTTTTCTATACTTTTTAATATAGTTTTCCTAACTCTTCACGCCTCAAAATCCAACTCACTCCGACTCTCCTTACCATCAACATTCACAAGCCTCACAACTCGCCCTTTTCTCTTTGCTTCTTCTCTCATCTTTGCGAAATCGTTCGTCTTCTTTAGCTCGTCGGAAATTACAATCTCATCTATCAGAAAAGTATGATTGATACTAACTTTTTTGAATTCTCCAACATCAAAAAGAAAATCATCCACAAGATCTTTGTCTGTTGTAGAAATCTTACAAAAGTCTGCCTTTGGTTTCTCTTCTCCTTTACTACCTGGCTTTCCTGACTTGGGTGCCTTCGGCTTAATTTTCAGCTTCGTGTCACCAACCTCAAAACTTAATGCAAAAAATGCCTTGGGGAGCTTATCTAAAAGAGAAATTATTTCAGTACCAGACATCTCAGTGTCCATTAGATATCTCTTCACTCCTTGGAATTGTTTTATCTCTTTAAATTCAATCTCCCCCTTAAGGTCGGTAGTCGAAACAATCGCTCCAGTTATATTAGTCTTACCTTCTCCAAGAATTTCTGCAACTGTTCGAACAAGGCCATTTGCAAACTCTGCACTCGTAGCAATTGTATATTTCTTACTAGATTTTTTCACATCAATTACTGCTCTATTGCGGAATTCCCCCTTACTAAATTTCTGGAACTGGTGGTGAACACTATCATCAAAATTTTTATCCGCAATTTTTTTTATAAAATTCATTAGACTTGTTATCCGAATTTACTTATAAAACTTTCCGATTCCCGACGCTTCCAAACCTTTATAAATTTCTCGTTGCTATAAAATATATGGATGAAAATTTTAGAAAGATAGCAACAGTTGTCATTGTGGCCTCGCTGATTGTATTAACATTCCTCATTTTGAAGCCAATAATTATTCCAATTGTCATGGCATTGGTTTTAGCATTCGTCTTCTCGCCTATTTACGAGGCAATCTATAAAAAAACAAAGAATAAAGATATCTCCGCAATAATCATAGTGGTCTTTCTTATAATAATAATTATTCTCCCTCTTTGGTTCGCAACACCATTCTTGCTCATACAGGTCACAAATATTTTCCAAACCGTATCCAATGCAGATATTATAACCCCTCTAAAATCAGTATTCCCTCAACTATTTGTCTCAGAGAGCATTTCAAGTGAAATTGACTACGCACTCTATTCATTTACAACAAAAACAGTAAATTATTTTAGTGATTCATTAACTTCATTCATAATTAATTTTCCAATAATATTACTTAAATTAACTGTTGTCTTTTTTACGCTTTTTTTCGTACTTAAAGATAAGGATAAGCTTAAGGAATACATCGGAAGTCTACTTCCTTTTTCAAAGGATGTTGAAAAAAAATTATTTGCACACACTAGTGGAATAACTTCAGCAATTCTTTATGGGCATTTTATCGTCGGAATATTACAGGGACTTATAGTTGGTATTGGATTGTTTCTATTCCAAGTTCCAAATGCTCTACTATTCACAATCATTTCTATATTTGCAGGAATCTTTCCAGTGGTTGGAGTATTCATAGTATGGGCACCCGTCGTAATCTATTTGTTTGCTTCAGGACATTTGTTCTCTGCATGGGGAATGATTTTCTTAGGAATAATAGCTTCTAACGTCGATAATCTTCTCCGACCACTAATTGTCTCAAGGAAGGTAGACATAAGTCCCTCGCTTGTTTTGATATCAATGATTGGGGGCCTATTCTTCTTTGGAATCCTTGGGGTAATTATTGGACCTCTTGTAATCTCGTACCTTTTGATAATACTTGAACTCTACAGAGGAAAGCCAATTATCTTACTTAAATAAATATAAAAATAATCTTTTTTGTTAGTAAAAGAGAGGAAGAATGGAACTAAAAATAAAATTTTTAAAATGGTCTGCAGGTTTGCCTGTGGCAATGCTCAACGAAAAGACAGCAAAAGAGATGGGATTACACGCACAGGATATGATTTCTATAAAAACTCTTTCTAGAAATCCAAAGGAAGTTGCGACAATCATTGATGTTATCAAAGGTCTAATCAAGCCAAATGAGGTTGCAGTTTCATCAGAGTTAAGGACACACCTCGGAGTAAAATCTGGAGAAACAATTGAGGTGAATATGATGTCTCCTCCTAAAAGTATGGACTACATAAAGAAAAAAATGGACAACAAAACTCTTTCTGCAAAAGAGATGGACTCGATAATAAAAGATATTGTAAATAATTCACTATCTGATTCAGAGATAGCGCTTTTTATATCGTCTATGGATCAAAATGGAATGACTATGGAAGAGATAATTCACTTAATAGAGGCAATCAAAAAAACTGGTGCCCAAATGAAGTTCAAAAGCAAATTTGTCGTCGATAAACACTCTATCGGAGGAGTTCCTGGGAACCGAACAACGCCCCTAGTAGTGGCAATCTGTGCGGCTACAGGGCTACTCTTTCCAAAAACGTCTTCGAGAGCGATTACTAGTCCAGCAGGAACTGCAGATGTCATAGAAACAATTGCGAGAGTAGAGTATACAATGCCTCAGATAAAAAAAATTGTTCAGAAAGTCGGAGCCTGTATTGTCTGGGGAGGGGCCGTGGGAATGGTTCCTGCAGATTCAAAAATAATAAGAATCGAAAAATCCCTTAGGATAGACCCTCCTGCACAACTTCTTGCCTCGATAATGTCTAAGAAACTGGCTGCAGGAAGCAAATACATTCTTATCGATATTCCCTATGGTCGTGGAGCAAAGGTGGATAAAAAAGAGGCACTAAAAATAAAGAGAAAATTCAATTATTTGGGAAAGTATTTTAAAAGAAAGATTGAATGTGTCCTGACGGACGGAACTCAGCCAATTGGAAACGGAATCGGCCCGGCATTAGAGCTTAAGGACATAATTCTCATCCTAGATCCTAATAAAGATGGACCAAAAGATTTAGAGAAGAAATCTATTTTTCTTTCAGGAAAGATTCTAGAGATGACTGGAAAGGCAAAAAAGGGAAGAGGAGAAATGATTGCAACCGAAATCTTAATATCTGGAAAGGCCTTTGAAAAATTCAAGGATATCATAAAAGCACAGAGTGGAAGCCTGAAGAAACTTGAAAAAACGGGGCTAACTCATGACATTCTCTCTAAGAAATCCGGAAAAGTTTACATGATTGAAAATAAAAAAATAAGCTCTCTTGCAAGAGCCGCCGGCTGCCCTATCGATAAGTTCTCTGGAGTTTATCTTCATGTGCATGTGGGGGATAAAGTTAAGAAAGGGGAGAAAATAATAACTCTTCATGCAGAATCAAAAGCTAGGCTCAATGAAGCAATTAAGTATTATGAAAAACTGAAACCTATTAAGATAAAATAGGTCCAATTTTACAATCATATTTTTAAACTTCTAGGATATCTTTTTGAAATGGGAAATGAAGATTACCTTCATAAGATTACAGATTATCTCAGAAAGAATTTAAAAAAAGGATACACACTCGACTCTTTAAAATGGGCTTTGATCGGTCAAGGATATTCTGCGATTTCTGTTGAAAGAGCCATAGATGAGTTCCATAAAGAATTAGCAAAACAAGCACCCATACTAAAAGAAAAACCAATAATAAAGTACGAAATAATTGACGAAAACAACAATCCCATAAAAATCAAAAGACCTCGGTGGAAGAAGTTTTTTCGGTTCTGATTGCGTTCGCTGTGCTCACGATTGATACTAATTCCAAAATCGACTTCGCCAGATTTTTCCGTTAGGAATGCTATTAACTCTCCTAAAATCAGAATTAAATTAATATCACCTGTATGATTTTACTTTGTTATTTCGCGAAGCGGTCTTTTAATTCGCGAGCGTTAGCGAGAAAGTAATTTCTTAAGATATCTCAATCATCGCAACCTTTAAAACTTCATAATTAATTCTTAGATTAAGCCGTCATGCGGAGAATGGTATTCCACCTGGTTTGAGTTTTTACGACAAATACCCAGGGCCCTCACGGGCACCCAGGTTCGATTCCTGGTGACGGCGTGGTGTATAAATGAGAACGCTCTGAGTCGTGGTTTATAAGTTGACCACGATTCTCCAGAGCAATGGACATACACAACTACCGACGCAGATTGGAAAGAATTTTAAACTGGATATCATTCTTTAAAATATGGGAAAAGATAACACTATTTCTGAAGAAGATTTTGTTAAATTCAAAAAGATATTTGCTAATCTACCTGAAAAGATTCGGAGTGAGGATATCATCTTGGTCCTAGATAAAAAACCCTACACTTGGAATTCTGTATTCTTTGAAGTGAATAACAAGACCTCTCTCGGAATAAAAATGCTTAAAAAATTAAAAGAGATAGGAATAATATGAATAAAAAAATACTCGCCTTCATCTCCGATGGTAAGAAGTTCCTTTTATTGAGAAATAATTCTGAAGATCCTGCCCACGGCGGAGACTTTTGGTTTACTGTGACTGGGAGTGTTGAGGGGAATGAATCTGCTGAGGAAGCGGTTAAGAGAGAAATAAAAGAAGAGACCAACTTAGATTCTTCTGAAGTTTTTGACCTGAACTGGGGATCTATTTATTCTTGGGATGGAAAAGACCATTCTGAGAGGAATTTCCTAGCTTTTGTTAAAGAAGGGGGGATAATCTTAAATGAAGAGCATGTAGATTTTGAATGGCTAGGGTTGGAAGAGTTTATGGGAAAGATCAATTGGAGTTTGAATAAAGAAGAACTAAAGAATGTTCTAGAAAAAGCAATGAAAAGAAAGCTTTTCTTCAAAAAAGAAAAACTTGACGACTTTCGGCAAAAAGCCGCTTAGTTCCGCACCCACAATCTTACAAAACTTCTTAAACTTTCTTGTAATTGTTATAAAATGAAGGATATCCTTAAATGGGAAGGTAAAATTTATGAAATGGAGTGGCTCGACAAGTTCGATCCTTCTATTTTAAGAAAACTAAAGCAAGTATATGGTTTCTTATTTACAGAAGAGGGGAAGTTGTGCATTGTGCGACCGACTAAAAGAAGAGGTTGGCGACTTCCTGGCGGAGGTCCAGAACCCGAAGACGGAGATTGGAAGAGGACTGTCATGAGAGAGTCAAAAGAAGAAGCAGACATAAACCTCGATGAAGACTCACTAAAGATTGTAGGGCTAATAAAAGTTACTCCTGGAAGTGATGGAAAGATTGACTATGCATTAAGAGTCGTAGGGAGAATAATCTCAATAGACCATCAAACAGAAGATATCGCGGAAGGTCTAATAAACGAGAGAAGATTTATTTTGCCAAAAGATTTTTCTAAATTTATGAAATGGGGCAAATTTGGTGAATATCAACTTGAAAAGGCCTTAAGTCTCTTAGAAAATGAATCTTTAAGAGACCCCAAATGAAAAACAAATTCTAAATCTTGTTTGGAACTTGGGTGTAGAAAGACTGGGATTAATCTATCTTCGCCGCACCCGTCCAGTGGTCGACAACTTTTAAAAACCTCGACGCTGTGAGTATTTTAGAAAAACAGGGCGTTACACTAATTCCCAACGCCTGGTGACGGCGTTTATCCATAAGCCTGCAGAGGGATTTCTTGCTCCCAATTTCGCACGAGGATTAATTTAGAAAATTTCTCTCTACCACGAAATCGCTCGACCCCCGAATCAAATCATTCTGAATTTGCGTGAGTTAAAATCTCGACGCTGTTTCCAACAGCATAAGCCTGCAGAGGGATTTGCACCCCCGACCTATTGCTTACGAAGCAATCGCTCTGCTAACTGAGCTATGCAGGCATAAGACTATTTGGAATCGTCCTATTTAATATCTTTTCCTAAGAATCCTCAACTCTTAAACCACCAACCAACACCAAAAACTAAACCTAAAAATAAAAATCCTTTCCAGATATCAGATTCTAAAGGAGTAAAAAATATGGAAATGAAGAATAAACCTGCCATCCCTCCAAGAAGTTCTGTCTTTTCCATATTAATTCAATTTAGATTTTTCAATTATTTGAACTATTTCTCTGTCTTCAGAAAATGTAATTAAACCTTTTTTTTCCATTCTTTTAATGAGATTTTGTGCTAACTTCTCTGCCCCTCCTTCGGAAAATACTGCATTTTCAGTGATATAGCCCCAATTATTTTTTGGTTCTTCTCCAGGCATTACTAATTCGCATAGCGATTCTCCTTGTAACTCTTCATAGAACCGGTAATCTCCAATCCAAAGGTTTCCTTTTTTAACAAATTCATAATCTATGATTGTGGGACTTCCGTCATATTTTTTGCTAAAAGACATTTGCTTTAGTGATTCGTCTATCGTCCCACTTATAGAAGAGTCGCCGTAAGTATCATATAACCTTCCAGTAATATCTCCCCTCTCTTCTGAAATCTCTCCCAAGAATGGAACATTCGGATGAAAAGGCTGAAGAATAATACCTCCAATCTCATATTGTTTCATAATCTCTCGAGAGAACAATCCTTTTTAAGAATTATTGTCCCCTAGTCCAAACTAAGAAAAGCTCTTCAGATTAAGAATAAATAAAATTATCCGAAGAGCGCACCAAGACCTTCAGCTGCAGCTTCTTTCTTTTCTTCTTTTGGTTTCTCTTCTTTCTTCACTTCTGCTACGACGGCAGGAGCTGCTGAAACCAAGCTCGCATTCTCAAGTTCTTTGTCTATATCGACACCTTTAAGGCTAGCAACCAGAGACTTAATCTGTCCTTCATCAATATCCGCGCCAGCGGCGACGACGACTTTCTTCAAGTTCTCTTCATTAACTTCCTTACCTAGCTTGTGTAATAAAAGTGCTGCATATACATTTTCCATTATTTTTCCTCCTCGGATTTAATTTGAACATCTTCTTTCTTTTCCTCACCAGACTCAGTTGGCTCTTCTTTAACTTCCTCACCCTTCTTTTCAGACTTAGAATCTTCATCCTTACTCTCTTCTATTTTAGGAGTCTCTTCTTTAGGCTGTTCGGCCAATTTGCCTAAAGCGTTTCCATATGCCACAGCTTTACTCAAGATAAACTTAATAGTATCTCCACAAACATAACCTATATCAACTGCAAAAGGAAGGGCCCTTCCAAAAAAGTTCTTCAACTCTGAAAGAATGCTTTCTTTATCCACATTTATGTCAAAGTAAACTTTATTTTCTTTAGAATCAAACGCCGCGATGGGAACAAAACCAATAGAAAATGGTTTGATGTCTA
>JAHJRR010000027.1 GCA_018830685.1 Nanobdellota archaeon | reverse complement strand
AGTCATGGAAGAAATGTTCAGAAATTTGGTCAGGCGAAGGTTAATGTTGTTGAGAGGTTAATTAACAAGCTTGCTGTTGCAGGTCATAGGGGAAAGAAGCACAGAATTATTTTAAGTGATTCGACGGGAAAATATTCAAAGAATGCTAAGATTGTTTTGGAGGCTTTGAAAATGATTGAAGGTAGGACAAAGAAAAATCCTGTTGAGGTTTTAGTTCGTGCTGTAGAGAATGCTGCTCCTCGGGACGAGACGACTATGATTGAATATGGTGGGGCTCGTTATCCACAGGCGGTCGATGTCTCTCCTATGAGAAGAGTTAGTATCGCTTTGAAACATATAATTCATGGTTCTTCTGATAAGGCTTTTGGAAAGAAGAAAAATATTTCTCAGGCTCTTGCTGATGAAATTGTTTCGGCTTCAGAAGGGAATCAGGATAGTTTTGCGGTTAAAAAAAGAATTGAGGCGGAACGGCAGGCGGATAGTGCTCGTTAATGAAATATGTTCTTTGTCGCAATTAATTATATAAACTATTTTGCTCTTTGGATTTTATGGTGCAGAAAGTAACTGGAATTTCCGAAGAATTTTTGGAAGGAGTGATGAAAGAAAGAAGGATTTTTGGATACTCTCTTTTGCGTCAATTACTTCAAGAAGGAGGATATAGGTTAGTTAATTTTGATTACTCCTTACTTTTCTCCAAGAGTCTTGGTGAGAGTTGCTTTGAAAAAAATTGTTTAGGGAAGATTGAATTAATGTGTTGGGGAAGTGATTCTTATCATGATGTCAGAGGATATGGAGTAACTGAAGATATGGCGATTGCAGATGCATGTGTGAATTTTTTGGAAAATCAAGGAGAGTTAGAAAAATCTTTGGATGATTGAGCAGTGTTTATTGATAATTTTTCAATTTTTTAAGCTTAGAAGGCTGCCTTAATTTGGATAGTGCGATTTCTCTTATTTGTCTTACTCTTTCCCTTGTTAAACCTACAGTAGTTCCTATTTTTTCTAAAGTCATTGCCTCATAATCATCTAAACCATAATACATTCTTAATATATCCGCTTCCCTTTCAGACAGTTCATTTAATATTCTTCCTATTCCCTCTTTTAATTCTCCTTTTGTTATTGTTTCTTCTTGGGACTCTTGAGATTCATCAGGTACGGCATCTCCTAATGTTGCTCTTTTTTCTGTTTCATCAATAAACTGGTCTAATGAGGATGGTCTTTGAGAAATTCCTTCTAATTTATTTATTTCTTCAGCATTTATTCCTAATTCTTCAGCTAATATATCATTTGTATCTATTTGAGTTGTATACTCTTGAGATAATCTATTTGAAGCTTTTTTTAATTTTGTTAATTCACTTATTCTATTAAGAGGGATTCTTACCGTTCTATTATCTACTGCCAAACTCTGTAAAATGCTTTGCCTTATCCACCAAACAGCGTAACTAATAAATTTATAGCCCTTTGCTCCATCAAATCTTTCAGCTGCAGTAATTAATCCGACATTTCCTGCACTGATTATATCTGATAATGGAAGACCATTATTTTGGTATTGTTTTGCTACGCTCACGACAAATCTTAAATTAGCTTCTATTAATTCATTTCTGGCTTCTAAATCTCCTTTCTGTATTCTTAAGGATAATTTATATTCTTCCTCTGCAGGCAATCCATTAGAATTTTCTATATCCTTGAAGTATTCATCAATTATTTGGTTGTAATCTTTAGGTTTTGGAAGTTTATATTTTTTGGAGGTTTTTTTATTCTGATTTAATATATCTTTTTCCTTTGAGAGAGTTTCTTTAGTTGATACGAGTCTCCCTTCTATACTTCTCTTTTTTCCAAATACTTTTTGATAGAACTCAGCTAGCTTTTCTTTATCTAAATCATAACCATATTTGTCATGTGTAATTATCATTCCTTTGTTAAGCAATATGTCTACCTGGTCGCTATCTATTTTGATTATTTCTTCTAAATCTAATGTGCCGAACGGTTCTCTTTCTGGGATTTGTGGTATTTTTCCTAAGCTTTTTTTATTTTTCTCTCTTAAATAATTTATAATTTCTTTTTCAGAATTTTCTTCAAAATTTGTATTGTAGTCTCGCATCTATTTTAAAAGAACCAAATTATTTATTAATATTCCTGTAAAAAATGATATAGATAAAAATATCATTATACAGATGAACCCAGACGTCTGATTATTTCTTCCTATAACTCTTTATAGCTTTATTTAATGCTTTTAGAGAAAGTGCTGTGCAGTGGATTTTTAAGGGGGGGAATTTTCCTCCGACAGTATTCATTATGTCTTCTCCTGTGATTCTTTCTGCTTCATCGAGAGTTTTGCCATTGGCTATTTCGCACATGCAATCTGTTGAGACAACTGCTGCAAGACAGCCATAGGTTTTGAATCTTATTTTGTCTATTTTATTCTTTTTTATTTTCAGATAGATTTCCATAATGTCGCCACAGTGGGGATTGATGACTTCTCCGACTGCGTCGGCATTTTTCATTTCGCCAGTATATTTGATGTTTTTGACCCTATCTAGAACTTTTTTGTCGTACATCTTTGTAGGTGGGAGGGTGGGTTTAAAAAATGTGTCATCCAAATATTTAAAAACAAAAATTTTCTTGATTAATTAGTTTGATTCGCTACGCTCACAGATTGATGGCTCAAATTCGGCTTTGTTCGAATTTTCGCTTTAAAATTTTTAAGGCAAAAAATGATCTTATTAATTTTGGAGGTGGCTCGCCTTCGACTCGCAAATCGTATGGGGCTCCGCCCCCTAACAAGTCACCCCCGAGAAAAGGGAAACAAGTTGGAATAGGAACTTCCCCCTAACAAGTCACCTTCTTCTGAGATACTTACTCGCTACGCTCGCAATTAACGCGGTAAAATCATAGGAGTTCATGTTATCTTTGGAGGAATAATCTTAATCAAGAATGATTTTTTATTTAAACTTCATAAGAAAATTTATAAACTGATTTTTGTAATCTCTATTGTTCACTTCTTTTGATTGAGTGAAAATAAATCATGGCAGACGAAAAGACAAAAAAGATTGAAGAGATTATGCATAAGCAATCTCAGATTAGGAACATAGCAATTGCTGCACATATCGATCACGGCAAAACGACTTTCTCGGATAATCTTCTTGCTGGTGCGGGAATGTTGTCAGAGGCTTTGGCTGGTAAACAATGTGTTCTTGATTTTCACGAGGATGAGGCGACGAGGGGAATTACAATTGATTCTGCTTCTGTTAGCATGGTTCACACTTTGGGGGGTCAAGAGTATTTGATTAACCTTATTGATACTCCTGGTCATGTTGATTTTGGTGGAGACGTTACGAGGGCTATGAGGGCTGTTGATGGATGTGTTATTCTTGCGTGTGCCGTTGAGGGGGTTATGCCCCAGACTGAGACTGTTGTTAGGCAAGCATTGAAAGAACTTGTTAGGCCTGTTCTCTTCATAAATAAGGTTGACAGGTTGATTAAGGAAGTTAAGTTAACGCCCGAAGAGATGCAGAAGAGATTCATCAAAATTATTGATCATGTTAATGAGCTGATAGAAAATATTGCTCCTGCAGGTTATAAGGAAAAATGGAAAGTTGGCGTTGCGGAAGGAAGTGTTGCTTTTGGTTCTGCTTTCCATAATTGGGCTTTGAGTTTCCCTTATATGCAAGCGAACAAAATAACTTTCAAAGATGTTATAGATGCATATCAAAGTGATAATTATAAGTCCTTGGCTAAGAGGGCTCCGTTGCACGAGGTTGTTCTTAATATGAGTGTTCGGATTCATCCAAATCCCGTTGATGCACAAAAGTATAGGATTCCAAAGATTTGGCACGGAGATATCAATTCTGAAATTGGTAAGTCTTTAATGAATTGTGATCCGAAAGGGGACCCTGTTTTCGTTCCTATAAAAATTGTTGTTGATAAACATGCAGGAGAGATTGCTGCGGGTAGATTATTTTCTGGTACTATTAAACAGGGAGATGATATCTACATGAATCTTGCTAAGAGACACACTAGGGTTCAACAGGTTTCGGTTTATAGAGGCGCACAGAGACTTGTCGTTGAAGATGTCAGTGCGGGAAACATTGTAGGTATTGTTGGTTTGAAAGATGTTTTCGTTGGAGAAACTGTTTCTGGAAAAGAGATGGAACCTCTTGAGGCAATTAAACATTTGTTCGAGCCTGTTGTTACAAAGTCTATCGAGGCGACGAAAGCTGCTGACCTTCCAAAACTTGTTGAGGTTCTTAAGCAGGTGAGGAAAGAGGATCCTTCGATAAGAATTGAAATTAATGAACAGACTGGTGAGAGTTTGATTTCTGGAATGGGAGAACTTCATTTAGAAATTATAGAGAATAGAATTAAGACAGAGAAGGGGCTGGATGTCAGGACGTCGCCTCCTATCATAGTTTATAGAGAGACTGTTTCTAAGGAATCAAAACCTGCTGAGGGTAGGAGTCCAAATAAACACAATAGTTTCTTTATAAAAGTTGAACCTTTGTCTGAAGATGTTTTTGATGCGTACAAGAGTGGTGATTTGCCAGAAGGTAGAGTGAAGAAGAAGAGCGATGATGTTGCAGGTATTCTTTCAAATCTCGGATGGTCTGGAGATGACATTAGAAATATTCGAGATGTTTACAAAGGAAATATCTTTTTAGATGAAACAAAAGGAGAGGTTCATATTGGTGAAGTAATTGAAATGATTCTCGATGCTTTTGAGATGGTTGTCAATCAGGGTCCTCTTGCTAGAGAGCCTTGTATGAAAGTTAAGATGTCTCTTGTTGATACTAAACTCCATGAGGATGCAATTCACCGTGGGCCTGCTCAGGTTTATCCTGCTGTTAGAGAAGGAATTGCCGAGGCTATGAAAGGTGCAGACCCCAATCTTCTTGAGCCTTTGCAGATTCATCTGGTTGAAATGCCAGACCAATTTTTAGGACAAGTTACAAAGTTGATTAATGGTAAGAGGGGTCAGATGATTGAGGTTAATCAGGAGGGTTCGCAGGCTGAGATAAAAGCTAAGCTTCCTGTTGCAGAGATGATTGGATGGAGCAATGATTTGCGTTCTGCGACGGAAGGAAGGGGAACAAGTTCGCTTATTGACCAGTTGTTCGAGAAGGTTCCTTCAAATTTACAGGCAGATCTTATTAAGAGAATAAGGCAGAGGAAAGGCCTTGCAGAGAATCAGTAAATTTAAATATTCTTGATATTTGTTTCTTTTATGGAAATTATGAGTCTTGAAAAAATGAATGAAGAAATAATTGCTCTAAAAATGCAATTGGAGCAGATGAAGGAATCTTTTAGAGAAGATATGGGATTTGCAATCAGAACTGAACTGGCATGGCAGGAAGTTGATAAAGGAGAAGTTAATTCTTATTCTAAGGATGAATTTTTGCAAAGACTTGAAGAATGGTAGATATTAGTTTTGAAGAAACTAAGGCATTTTCTAAATCCTTGGATAAAATCAAGGACAATTTATCTAAGACAAAGATTAAAAAGCAACTTAAGAAAATTATTGAAAATCCTGAAGTTGGAAAGCCGATGAGATATGGGAGAAAAGGAACAAGGGAACTTTATGCAAGTCCTTTTAGAATTTCATACTCTTGTATCAAAGGTGAAAACAAAATAATTTTTTTGGACATTTATCACAAAGATGAACAATGAGTGAGAATAAGTAATCTTTTAACCTAAGAATAGTTCTTTAAATCATGAATAAAAATAATCTCTGGTTTAATGTGGCGATTGTTTCTTTTGCAATATTTTTTATGACTTTTCTTTGGATTGTTATTGGGACGCCCAATATGGATTACTTTGTTAGCGATTATATTGTGAATCTTGGACAGAATCCTGCGAAGCAGTTTTTTATTTTATTTAGTTTTTATCTTGATAAAATTCTTTTTGGACTTGCAGTTTTTGCAATTTCTATATTATTTTTTCAAAACAGAAAAAAGGAATCTTTGATTTTATCTTCCAGCTTGGTTGTTGGTTATGTACTAGGAAATTTAATGAAATTTGCTGTTCAAAGACCAAGACCAATATTTTCTCTTGTTCAAGAAACAGGATATAGTTTTCCGAGCAACCATGCCATCTTTTCTGTTATTTTATTTTCTTTGATAATTTATTTCTTTGCAAGAAAAATAGAGAATATTCTGGTTCGGGGGATATTCGTTTTTATTAATGTGCTCTTTATTCTTTTAACTTGTTTTAGTCGAATTTACTTAAACGTACACTGGTTTACTGATATCGTCGGTGGATTTGCTCTTGGTGTTTTTATCGTTAGTGTTGCGATTCTATTTTTGAAAAGTCTTAATACAAAAACTTTATAAACCTAAATTTTTATTAATGAATACTTAAAAATTCTAAAAAGAATTTAAGATGGCAAAAGAAAAACCAAATATGAATGTTGTGTTCGTTGGGCACGTTGACGCTGGAAAGTCGACCGTAGTTGGAAGAGTTATGTTTGATTCTGGTGCTGTTTCTGAACAGGAGATGACTAAGCTTAGAGCAGAAGCAGAGAAGCACGGAAAAGCTGGTTTCGAGTTTGCTTACATTATGGATAATATTAAGGAAGAGAGGGAGAGGGGAGTTACTATTGATCTTTCTTACAAGAAGATTATGACTCAGAAGTTTCAGATTACAATTATTGACGCGCCTGGGCACAGGGACTTTGTTAAGAATATGATTACTGGCGCGAGCCAAGCTGATGCCGCTTTCTTGGTTGTTGCCGCACCTACGGGTGTTGAACCACAGACAACTGAGCACTTGTGGCTTTTGAGGACTGCGGGAGTGAAGAATATTGTTGTTGCAATTAACAAGATGGATGCTGTAGAGTATAAAGAAGATAGATTCAATAAAGTTAAGGAAGATGTAGGAGCCCTTTTGAAGGGTGTTGGGATAAAGGCAGAGGATACTACTTTCATAGCTTGTTCTGGTCTTAAAGGAGATAATATTATTAAGAAATCAGAGAATATGGCTTGGTATAAGGGACCGACAATTATGGAGCAGTTTGATTTGTTTCCTGAACCAAAGCAGCCAACAGAACTTCCAATGAGAATGCCCGTTCAGGATGTTTATGAAATTACTGGTATTGGAACAGTTCCTGTTGGAAAGATTGTCACAGGCGTTATGAAAGTTGGTGCTAAAGTTGTTGTTCTTCCAGGAAGAACTGGTAAAGGTATTGAAGGAGAACTAAAGACAATTGAAATGCACCATGAGACTATTCCACAGGCAGATGCGGGAGATAATGTGGGTATTAACATTCGAGGAGTTGGTAAGAAGGACATTGCTAGAGGAGATGTTATTTGTGAGGCTTCTAGTCCGTGTCCTATTGCGGAAGAATTCATTGCTACAATAACTGTTATCAATCATCCATCTGTTCTCGCAAAGGGTTATACTCCTGTCTTCCATGTTCATACTGCACAGGTTCCTTGCCAGATTTCAGAAATAATTGCACAACTTAATCCTGCAACCGGTGAGACTCTCAAGGAGAGTCCAGAGTATTTGAAGAATGGAGAATCTGCTAAAGTTAGAATAAGGCCTCAGGGTAATCTTTGTATTGAGGCAAGTAAGGATAATCCTGCTATGGCAAGATTTTCGATAAGAGACGCTGGTCAGACTGTTGCTGCAGGAATGTGTACGGAGATTGTTAAGAAGAAGGCGTAAGTTTTAATTTTTTTTTACCTGTGCTATCCGAAAATTAGTTCTTAAGGCTGGTGTAAACCAGCCTATGAAATTCAGCAGAAAATCATTGGTTGAAACATTAAAGGCAAAAACCGACGGTAAAACAAGCTATCAAGCAAGGAAAATAGCTCATGTCTCTGT
>JAHJRR010000026.1 GCA_018830685.1 Nanobdellota archaeon | reverse complement strand
CGGAATTATGGGAAGCTCAATTATTGACTTTTACATCTCGAGAAAACTCGGGAAAAATTACGTTAGAAGATATCTAAATAAACACGGAGGGAGAATAGAAGAATTTGAAGATGTCCTCGAGAAGAATACTTTCAAAACGACCCTGATTCTTAGTGCAATTTTTTTTGTACCTCCTATGATACCAAATTTTCTCGGTGGAATCATGAACATTAATCTAAAGAATTATTCCATCGCAACCTTCGTAGGGAATTTACCAAACACTTTCTTCACAGTTTATCTAATCACTGGATTATTCTATCTTGATCCTTCAAAAGTTTATATTTCTATAATCGGAATAACAATAACAAGTCTAACCGCGATGTATTTTTATAACGGAGAAATCAAGCACTTGTTTAAATTAAGTTTCCCGTGGGCGTTTCGTAGATAAAATCTTTATTTTTTCAATATCTATCACTCTAATTGTTAGTGTCTTAGTATTCTTAACATTCCACGTCCCCTTCTTCATCCAGAATTTCTTCGAAGCAGCCTTACCAGTAAAAACATGAACCTGCGTATCTTTCTTGTGGTCTCTCCAATTCTGGCTATATTTTGCAACGAAAGTCCCTGCCTCATAAATCTCTTCTTTAGTCGGTTTATCTTTAACAATAACACAAAACGGACTTCCGGGGGCAACCGTGTGTAAAATCGTATTCTCTTTTCCCTTGTACTCTTTCATTAATTCGTCATTGCTATTTTCATCTCGACCTAAGAGAATCTCCGTTCCGTTCTTAAGAATTTTTTTTCTGAATTTCATTCTCTAACCACTCATTCACTATCTTTAAAGATTTCTTTTGATTCGACCACGTCAACATCTTCAACGCTTTTTCAAAACCAACCCATTTGTAATCAGAATGTTCATAATTATCGACTCTGACTTTTCCCTTCTTCACTTCAACAGAATAAAGTGAAAAACTCTGCCCCTTAAATTCAGACCTGTCTAAAATAACTTTATTATATTTATATTTCCCCGAAAACTCAAATTTTTTAATGTCCTCTCTTTTAATGCTTAGACCAGTCTCTTCAAACACCTCTCTCTTAACTGCACCCTTCTTAGTCTCAAATCTCTCAATAGCTCCCTTCGGAAATTCCCAACCTTTCCAATGGAGTTTCCTCTTTAGAATAAGATACTCCACATTTTTTTCTTTAATCAGATAGACCAACGCAAAAATAGAATTCCTATATTTCATTTTTCTTCAGGTTCTTTTGGTGTGACGAGGATAATTCCAATCACTCCCACAAGAGTAATTAGAACTGCTACCACGAGATTCCCTTGAACGGGACTAAGAACAGTTATCTTCTCAACATAGCTCGAGATGGCATCTCTCCAAGCAAGAGCAATCAAAAATCCAAACGCCGCGATGATTGCAGTCCGAGACGTCTCACTAAACTTTTTTGCAACCTTCTTGATTCTCCTAGGTTTCTTAATCTCAACTTTCAACTTTTTCAAAACTTTTTTTGCCATTTTATTTCGGTTGTAGTCTTCCCCACTTTTCAAGTGCCTGTTTTAATTCAATGTTCGATCTTGCATACTCTTCCAACTTTATTTTTTTACTCTTTGCTTCCAACGCTTGCATAGTCGCCCTCGCCCCCGCTCGAGTTCCCTTCGGATGTCCGTGAATTCCCCCCGAAACAAGAAGAACTACGTCATTACCATAAATATCAATCTCTTCAGGAACAAGCCCTGGATGCAATCCTCCAGAAGAAACAGGGAAAGCCCTTTTCATATTTCCCCAATCTTGGTCAAGAATTATATTTTTTCTTCTCTTAACTTTTTGATCTCTCAAAACAGATGCAATCGCCTGAATCTCTTCCTTGCTACCAATAAGTTTTCCGACAGCAGTTCCAGAGTGTATCTGGTCAACGCCAATTGTCTTCATAGTCTTTGCAAGGAATTGCATACTCACTCCGTGTTTAGGATTTCTATCAAAAGAAGCGTGCATAGCTCGGTGTGCATGAAGTGCCATTTTGTAATCCCCCAAAACATCTCTAAGAGTCTGGTCCGCAGCACTACCACAAGTAACAACGTCTATCATCGCGTACTTCCAACCCTTATCGTGAAGTAGTTTAGCCCTCTTCTTCATTTCCTCAGTCTCTCCAGTAATATTCAACAATGCATCTTTAACCTCTCCAGTCTCTTTCTCGGCCTTATCTCTTAGCTTTGTCATCAAACGAACTCTCTTATCAAAATGATTAAATTTCTGACTTGTAAGATTCTCATCATCCTTAACCAAATCAAAACCACCCATCCATGTTTCATATCCTATTTTCGCATGCTCTTCTGAGGAGAAACCAACTTTTGGTTTTGGCACCGCACCCGTCAACGGTCTATCATAAACTTTGAAGTATTTTCTCAAACCATCAATACCAACGCCAGGACCTTTGAATCCTTTAAGATAATCCTTCGGAAGTGTTGCATCAACTAGTCTCAAATTTTTCAAAGCCTTCATACCAAAAATGTTTCCAGCTATTCCCGAAAGCAATTGGGGCATATTACCCCTCTCCCAAAGATCAAAAGGATAAGCAACCTCCACAAAATTCCCCTGAACTTTATATGCCGTCGCCATGAGGCTCTTCATTCTTTTTGGCATCTTAAATAAAGTCGTCCACGTCCCCGTAGATGACTCTGAAGCAATCCTTCCAATAGCATCATCCTTCGTAATTCCTCGAGAAGGCTCAAAATAAAAAAGAACTCTAAGATCACTCTTCTTAGGCTTATATTTCAAATCAATAAAATCGTGATACCACTCAATTTTTTTAGACATCTTTCACCTCAAACAGAAAAGTTAAAACTAATTTATATACCTTTTGAGTTTTTTCAACAAGAATACTTAATCATCACGAGCTAAAGTTCATTCCAATATCATAAATAAACAAAAATCTAACTGATTTGACCATGTTACTTTATTGGTGAGTATGTGAAATAAATTCTAACTTACTACGTTCACGAATAATTCAAAAGTTAAACAGAACTCTTATGATTTTACTATGTTAATCGCGAGCGATAGCAAGCTTCTCTTAAGTTTTCTCTTTAATTATGTAACCCTCCTCAGAATCCTTAACAGAAAAACCAAGATTTTCAATGTCTCTTCTAACCTCGTCAGCATCATCCCACTTCTTTTCATCACGCATCTGTTTCCTAATCTCAGCAAGTTTCCTAACATTTAAAGGAATACTAACTTTCTTCTCTTTCTCCAAATTCAAACCAAGAATCTTATCAAATCTAATCATGAGTTCGTATTTCTCAGAATTATTCAATCGATGTTCTTTGACAATGTCCCAGACATAAGACAGTGCCCGAGGAGTATTAAGGTCATCATCTAAATAACTAATGAATTCTTCAAAAGCCCCATCAACTTTTTTCTTACTAATCTTATCATCAGCATCCTTAAACCTATAGACACTTTCCTTTAATCTCTTCAAAGAATTTTTTGCATAATCTAAATTATCTAAGCTAAAACTCAAAGGTTTTCTGTAATGTGCTGATAAGAAAAAATATCTCAAATCCATCGGAGAGTATCCCTCCTTCTCCAATTCTGAAAGAGTATACAATCCCCCCTTACTCTTAGATATCTTCTCTCCATTGTGAGTCAGCCACTCTCCGTGTAACCAGTAGTTTACGAACTTCTTTCCCGTCGCTCCCTCGCTCTGTGCAATCTCATTCGTATGGTGAATCTGTATATGTTCCTGCCCACCCGTATGAATATCAAAATGCTCTCCGAGATATTTCATAGACATTGCAGAACACTCGATATGCCACCCCGGGAACCCTACACCCCACGGGCTCTCCCACTCCTGCTGTCTCTTCTCTTCTTTTGAAGAAAACTTCCACAGCGCAAAATCGGTCTTGCTTTTCTTCTCTCCAACGGAAACTCTCTTCCCTGACTTAAGACCTTTAACATTTATATTCGCCAGCTTACCATAGTCTTTAAATTTCGAAGAATCAAAATAAACACCATCTGAAGTCTTGTAAATCAGACCATTTTTATCTAACTTCTTAATCAAGGCAATCTGCTCTTTAATATGGTCAGTAGCCTTAGGCCAGAAATCAGGCATCTCAATATTCATTTTCTGCAAATCCTTTTTGAATCCATCAAAATAAAATTTTGAAATCTCTTTCGCTGTTCTGCCTTCTTTCTTCGCGGCCTTCTCCATCTTATCCTCTCCAACGTCCGCGTCAGAAGTCAGATGTCCCACGTCGGTAATATTGATAACATGTCTAACTTTGTAACCTTCCGTCTTAAGAACCCTCTTCAAAATATCTGGAAAGAAATAACTCCTAAGATTCCCAATGTGCTGAAACCAATAAACCGTCGGCCCGCACGTGTAAATTCCCACGAAATCTTTCCTTATCGGTTTGAACGTTTCTTTCTTACGCGTAAGAGTATTATAGAATCTAATCTTATTATTCATTAATATTTAAGGGAGAAGCAATTTAAAAATTTAAGTTATTTAATGTTAACTAGAACACCAAAATTACCACCAGAGTAAGCAACACCATTTTTCCTAACATCAACTGTGTAGACTATTGGGCACGAAGGCGTATTCTCTAACGTAACAAATCTTACAATTCTTGGAAAACCTAATGAAGCACTAGGACCAAGCTCAAATCCATCTGTATCAGAACCCCCTAACAAGAAGCTATCCGCTTGCTCTTTTGTTATTGTCCCTTTACACTGTGAAACATCCGTAGCAGTCGTTGTATAAGTGAATGTACTTGTATTTAAATCAATATTCCTAACCGAAAATGCAAATCCCTTGGGAGAGTCTCCTCTAATAATGGATATCTCTCTTGAATTAGGATAAACAGCAACAGCTCTGTTTCCATCATCTGTAAATAACTTTTGTATTTGGTCTTGGATAGCCGTGTCGACCTCGTCAATTGCAGTTCCTCCAGCACTGAAAATTTTTTGAATCAAGAAAAAACCCAAAACAAGAACGCTCATTGACAAAACGAAAACAACAATTGTTCCGACGCTAAGTTCCATCGCTCCCCGTTTTGAATGTATTGAATTAATCTTCATATTAAAAAACTCCTTGACAGAAAAGCGTTTCCGGATTAACTATGCACGTATACGCCACCGCAAATCCTACTACTATTAACGTTAAACTAATAACAATCCCAATGACATTTAATTTTTTAGCCTGCGGAACGCCATTGTTTTTACTATGAACATATCCAATAACACCAAGAACCAATCCTGCACCAGGACTAAAGAAAGCAAGAACAATACTCAATATTCCAAGAACATAACTCACAGACGCTAAATCCAACTTGCTTTCCTTTACATTCTTAACAGTCTTCACAGATTTTTTTGACTTTGCCATTTTCCTCTTTTAATAATATAAAATACCTTTTCTCTTTTATAAATGTTTTCAGATGGGACTACGGGGAGTTGAACCCCGGCGTCACGAGCTTCAGTCGTGTGTTCTCCCGTTGAACTATAGTCCCTTACAAAGCTAGACTATAGTTCTCATTCCGATTCCTCGAGGGTGACTTGTCAGAGGAAACGTAGTTTCCCATTCCAACAACGTTGTCCCAGTTCCCAAAGGAGGGGGTGACTTGTCAGAGGAAACGTAGTTTCCCATTCCAACAACGTTGTCCCAGTTCCCAAAGGAGGGGGTGACTTGTCAGGGGGAACAGCGTTCCCCATACGATTGAACTATAGTCCCTTATAACTAACGGATATTCTTATCTTTTAAATCTTTTACTATTG
>JAHJRR010000025.1 GCA_018830685.1 Nanobdellota archaeon | reverse complement strand
GTCATCGTCGTGGTGCTTCCTGAGGTAGTTTGAGTTCCTAAAGTCCATAGATATGTTGGTGTTGGCTTTCCTTCTGCGTCTGCAATCAGATTAATCGTTGTGTCCGAATCTATTGTGATTGTTGTTTCCGGTGCTTGGTTGTTTGCAATTGCAGTTGTAATCGTTGGAGGGAAATCTGATTGCACGAAGCCCGAGTGCACTTCAAGGTCTTCGCCGGTGATGAGCCCTGCAGAATCTGTGATTATTGAATAAAAATCTTTTCCTGTATCTTGAGCGTTTATTGTGAATTGAAGTTGTGTGCCGCCTATTGTTAAGTTTGCTTGGGTTGGTGTTGAAATTTCTCCAAAGAATATTCCTGCCGAGGTGGTTACTGGTGCTTCATTTATTGTTATAGTTTTTGCCTCTTTTTGATAACCTGAGACTGTTAGCTTGTTTTCTGTTGCGAAAAGGAAGTAGAAATCGTTGTCTCCTTCGGTGTAGGAGGCATATGCATTTACAAATTCATTCATTGTATCATTGAAGGCGTTTTCTGTTAGTTTTTGGTTTAGCCCGTATTCAATAAGGTATCTGCTTTCAGTTTTTACTTCTTCGTCAAGGTCGATGATATTTGTTTCTGGACCTTTTTTTATGTAATTTGATACCACAAATATGCTTGCTAGTGCCGTGGCGATAATAATCGCAGAGATGAGATAGAATTGTCCGAGCTTGTCCCCCCTTTTCATTTTTTACTGAAGAAAAAATAGTTTATTAATTTTCGTATGAGGGAGAATCTTTTCCGTCTATTAAACTCTGTAACTAAATTCTAAATTAACTTAGTAAAATCAAGTTAGGTTCCTGTTTATTTTTTGGTTTGCGAGCGTAGGCGAGCGTGTCCTGAAAGTTCTAAAGCTTTCTTCCGCTTTTTCGACTTCTGCCTCGCTAAAGGACATAAAGATAACTTATTAAAATTAAATAGGATTCTCCCAATCCTTAACCATAATTGCGTAGAATAACTGCGGGCGACTATATTCTGAATTGGGATCAATGTCTTTTAGCCAACCAACTTTTTTGAATCCCATTTTTTCATAGTATTTTATGGCTCTGTTTGGTTCTTCTCCAGTTCCGAGATGTATTGAGGAGATTTTGTTTTTCTTGCAGAAATTTACTAACTCTTTTATGAGAGCTGTACCGAAGCCTTGGCTACGGAATTTTTCTTTTACTGCGAACTCTTCAATGAATACTGAGCCTGCAAAAGGAGGGTTTAGAATATGTTTTCCGAAACAGATGTGTCCGAGGTATTCGTCAGATTCTTCAAGAATAAATATCTCTTTGTTTTTTATTTTTTCATCAAAGAATTTAGCATCTCTATTTGGATCCATTATTGGAAAGGCTTCTTTTTGGGTTGTTAGATATTCTTCCTTGTCTTTTGTTTGACCTAATCTTATTTCCATGTCTTGATGAGGAAAAAGTAACTTATTAATTTGTTGGCTTGCTATCGCTCGCAATTCGTATGGGGAAAGTATTCAATTCGCAATTTCGCACGCGTTATCTGTTTCAATTTCTCGTTACCACGAAATCGCTCACCCCAACACGTCACCCCCTAGAAAATGGAAACAATTTGGAATAAAAAAAATCTTTTCCCTCCCGCCCAACCCTGAACTAACATCCAGAATCCAAAGTAATAAGTAAAATCATAGGAGTTCTTGTTAATTTATGAGAAATTGTAAATTGAAGTTCTTATGCGAGCTTAGCGAACTATGTTTATAGGTGAATAAAAAATCATGTAGACCCAGAAGGTGGCTCAAGGTTTGAGACAAAGTGGTCCTTATTCTTCCTCGGTTCTGCAACCCGCTAAGCACCTTAACAAATGTTTAGGGCTGCTCCGATCAAGGCCTGACCCGTTTCGCATCTGCAAGATCGAAGCGGACAAAACGTCAACGTCCGAATGAGGGTTTTGAGACAAATTCTCTCACGCCCTTCCTTGCAGTCTGCCTAAAGTCCGTTTGCAAATAGCGGAGGACTAACCCGCTGACCTGGTCTACGGTAGAAGGGGGAAAGGGGAGTTTTTAAGGGTTTTGGGTTGGGGGTTTTTATTGGGAGTTTTTGGGCGAGTAGTAGGCGAAGAGGTGGGAGGTTTAATGGAAGAGTTTTTAAGTTTTGATTTCTTAAATTAATTATGGAAATGTTTGATATACTTAAAATAAAAATACCGAAAATTGCTTCTCCCAAAATAACTAAGATGAGATATGCTAAGAAGGGAGAAAGAACATTAACACAGGCAGACAAAAAGAAAGAGATGAAAAGTGCTAAACATAATTGTCAGAAATGTAAGAAGAAATTTCCAGCCCACTTATTAGATATTCATCATAAAAAAGGAGTTGCTTCTCATAAAACCAAAGATGTTGCGGATATTGGTTATATTGAATTTTATACCAAGAGAAAAAAGAAAGCGAGTTATGATAGAAGTAAAAATTTAATAGTCCTATGTCCAACTTGCCATAGGAAAGTTCATAAAGAAGAAAGTGATAGAAGAAAAGCTAAGAAGAAAAGGAAGAAATCTCAATCTTTTTGGTAATTAATCATCTCCTTATATTTTCCCATATTCAATTAGTCCCCCCTCCTCATCCCTCAAATACAAATTACCTTCAGAATTGGTTAAGTCTAAATCAAACTCTCGAGATTCCCTAATATATAATGTTCCATTAAATACAAACTTCGCTCGGCCTTCGCCTTTAATCGTCCAGTTGTTGATGTCGCAGGCGAAATTGCAGGTGTTAGTTATTAAATTTGGATTAATATTGATACAACTTGAGCAAGGATGCTGGGAAGGCTGACATAGATTAATCTTTTTGGTTATGCATGCTTCCCACGCTTTCTCTATTGATTGCGAATATTTGTCTTTGCCTGAATAGAAGTAAGGATTTGCGAATCCGTTTTCAATCATTTTTACATTTATGTTTTCGTTTCCTGATTGGATATATGCGAGCGTTCTGAAATATTTATCTTGTCGTTTACCGACGAACTCAAGGGTTACTTGTTTGTTGAGGATTAAATCTTCGAGGAATGTTTTTGCTTCTTCATAAAGAAACTCTCCCCGCTCGGGAGTGTTAATTCCTAGAAGTCTTATACTTGTTCCGTTGCTTACAACCGTATCGCCATCTATTACTCTTTCTACAAATGCTGTTTGCTTACTTTGACTTATTAAGAAATTTTTTAGAGAGTTATCAAAAGTGTTGTAATTTATTATTAGGAAGAACAGGATTAGTAATAAGAGAATTGTGAGATTTTTTTTCTTATGATGATTCATTAAAGAGACATATATTGAGTGTTAAAAAAGATTATTAGGATGAAGAAGATTAATTTAAAAGAAAATTAGTGTAGGAGAAAGAACACCGAAGCATTCTAACAACAACCGAAGTTATTGCCTCCTACGAAATGTAGATAGATTAAGGTTTTTTAAACTTTTTGGTTCTTATAATCTTCGCACTAGAACTGTTACGAGACTGATTATTACTACGATTATTATAAGAGACAAGAGAACGAATAGAATGTTCTTTAGGTTTGATTCTGTTGATGCATCTTGCTCTGTTTCTTGTTCGTCTAGTGTTATGTGATCGAATTGGTCGAAGTATTTATTGGTGTAGAAATCATCGTATTGAATTAATGGTGCTGGCTGTTTTTTGTCTTTTCCTCCCCCGAGGATAATGGTGCTGACTTTTTCTTCTTCGACGTTCTTTATAATTAGGGCGTATGCTTGCGTTACGCTGTCTTTTCCGTCGGAGACTCTTATTGTTATTGTATGGGAGGTGTCTGCATCAACATTTGGTGCCGCTCCGTAAACGAGTCCTGTAACCGGATTTATTGAAAGCCATTCTGGTTTGTTTATCAATGAATAAGTCAAAGAATCTCCGTCTTCATCTGCCGCTGTGACCTGATAAGAATATGAAGAATTTTCATTCACTGATGTAACTGGCGTTGAGGTTATTCTCGGAGCGTGGTTTGCTGGAGGATTTACAATTAGAATGTTCTTTACTGTAAGAAGATAACTTTGAGTTGTAACTCCGCCTTTTCCATCTGAAACTTTAATAATAATTTGCCATGAACTATCCCGGTCAACACTTGGTGCTGTTCCAGAAATTGAACTTGTTTGAGAATTTATTGATAACCAGGTTGGTGCTTGAGATAAGGAGTATGTTAATACATCGTTGCTATCTGCATCTGTTGCAACAATCTGATAGAAGTAATTTTCTTTTTCATTTACGCTTGTTGTCGGCGTTGAGTGTATGACCGGTCTATTGTTTGTCGATACTGGAGGAATCACAGAAGTATCTTTTACAGTTATTGAAACTGTTGCGACGTTGCTGTTTAGTTTCCCGTCGTTAACTTTGAATGTAAATGAATCGGAGCCAACGAAATTATTGTTTGGTTTGTAAATCAATATACCTGTTACTGAATTGAAACTTGAAATAACTCCATTTTTTGGACCGGAGAAAATTGAATATTTTAATACATCCGCATCAGTGTCTGTTGCTAATAGGGAAATTGTTACTTGTTTATTTTTATCTGTTGTTATTACTTGATTAGATGCAGTTGGTTGATGATTTACTGGAACTGGAGTGACTGAGATGTCTTTTACTGTAAGAAGATAACTTTGAGTTGCAATTCCGCCTTTTCCATCTGAAACTTTAATAATAATCTGCCATGAACTATCCCGGTCAACACTTGGTGCTGTTCTAGAAATTAAACCTGTTTGAGAGTCTATTGATAACCAGGTTGGTGCATTTGCTAGTGAATATGTTAGCACATCGTCTTTGTCATCATCTTTTGCTATAACTTGATATTTGTATGCCGAGTTTTCATTTACGCTTGTTGTCGGCGTTGAAATTATTACAGGCGCGTGATTTTTTGGTTGTTCTGGAGTTGTTGGAACATCTTTTATTGTCAGCGTATATATTTGGAAATCATTTTTATTATTATTATCTGTGACTTTGATTTCTATAATTTCATTTTTATCAGCACTTACTTCTGGTGCTGTTCCTGTTATCAATCCTTTGTTGGTTATAGAAAGCCATCTAGGAGATGAAATCAGGGAGTACTTTAATGAATTTACATCTTCGTCTTCTACAGTAACTTGATATGAATATAACTGTTTTTCATTTACTGTTTTTTCTGGATTTGATGTTATGGTGGGGGCGTGATTTTTTTCTATTGGAGTTTCATCCACTTCTTTTTCTTTTACCGTTAGCGATAAAATGCATTTTTTAGTTGCAGGATGGCTGTCTTTTGCATTTATG
>JAHJRR010000024.1 GCA_018830685.1 Nanobdellota archaeon | reverse complement strand
TGGGCTTGAGTAAGAAATAAAAACCCAGTCTTGTTCTCTGTATCGTGGTACTTATAGTTAAATCAAATGTCAGAAAGGTTGTGAAGGAGTTGGATAAAGAGAATTCGATTTCTAGTGTTGCTGATGAAGTTGAAACTGCACTTGAAAGAAAGACTGAAGAAATCTTGGTAGATGCTATAAAAAGAGCAAAGGCGAACGGGCGACGGACGTTACAAGCGCGGGATTTGTAACTGGGGGTTTAGAGAAGTCCGAGCTTTGGCGGGGCAAAATCCAAAGGATTTTGAGTTTTATTTTACTTCATTAAAACAGTAAATCTTTCTCAGAATATTTCCTTTCAAATTTTTCAGCTTCTTTTTTGGGAGCTCCCAAATGTTTTAAATATTCTCTAGTACCATGGAGAAAATCATCTAGAGGAAAATTTCGATTTAATTGAAATTCTAATTCTTCCTGAGAAATTAATTCTTGTAAAGTTCTGGTGCGTATAGAATCTTGTTTTAAAACATCCAAAAATCTTGCTGGAATAATTGAGGATTATGTATATATTTAGGGAATTCGGTTATTAAAGCATCGTATAATTTTTGTAGGGGAATATTTTGAGTCATAAATCATTGAGTTAAAGAAATATTAATAAATTTATGTATCTAGAAGTTTAGAACAAAATTAGACATAACATCGGAATTTAACGAAGTCGCCGAAGACTCAATTAAATTTAATTTTCTATGAGGGGTATAATAAAATCCGCTCGCCTTCGGCTCGTAATTAACCTAGTAAAATCGTTTTCATTCTTGTTCATTTACTTTTTGAATTGTTGTTATATCAAATATATTTTTATAGTTCTTTGAATTT
The DNA here is from genome assembly GCA_018830685.1 of Nanobdellota archaeon. Classification (GTDB taxonomy): domain Archaea; phylum Nanobdellota; class Nanobdellia; order Pacearchaeales; family GW2011-AR1; genus ASMP01. The sequence goes on along the minus strand of JAHJRR010000024.1, from coordinate 14,025 downwards.
ATTGGTAAATGAGAAGAGTTGATAAAGAAAATAAAGATAAAATCATGGAGATGATTCGAAAGGCTGGGAGTGAAGAATATGAAACGGATTGGGGAGATAAAAGTGGGAAAATTTCAACATCTAAGAAAAAATCAGAAGTAAAGAAAGGTAAAACTTCTCGAGCGAAAGGTGCAAGTTTCGAGTTAAAGGTTAGAAAGGATTTAGAGGAGAAAGGGAGATTTGTTGATAAATGGAATAATAATATTGACCTTGAAAAAGGAGCGGTAGTTCAGGCGAAGAGGAAGTATAATCCTTTTAGTAAGGCAATGGTTATCGGTACAGGGTTCCCCGATTTTATTTCTATTAAACAGGTTCATAGTGGATTGTATAGTGTTATCGGCGTTGAGGTTAAGGTAAACGGATTGTTGTCTAAAGAAGAAAAAGAGAAATGTGCTTTCTATTTACAGAGGGGAGTTTTCTCTGAAATTTGGATTGCGCGGGCGATTCAGAATGGAAGGAAGATTGAGATTAAGTATGATGACTTCAAAGAGAAATATGGTGAGAAGTACAATAAACCTTAAAATTATCTCTTGCCGAAGTTATTTATGAAGAATGCTATTTTGTTTTTTTTGTTTGTGTTCTTGATTGGAAGTGTTTTTGCATTATGTGACTCTGGTCAAGTTGATGTTAATATTGCATCGGTTTCTGAGCTTGATACACTTTACGGGATTGGTCCCGCAAAAGCTCAGGCAATTATTGATTATAGAGAGACTAATGAATTTGAAACGCTTGATGAGATGATAGAAGTTAATGGAATTGGAGATGTTACGCTGAATAATATAAAATCTCAAGGGCTTGCGTGTGTTGGTACAGAGAATGAAGGAGGAGATGTCGGAATGGAACCCGAAAATTATGTGCCTAAGGAGGAGAATAAACGGGAAGAAGTAAGTGACTCTGATACTGATGAAAGCGTGCAGGTAGAGGAAGGGGGGACGAATTCCTTAACATTTCAAACAATAAACTTAAACCCAAAAGATATAAAAAGTGAGGGCGATTCCAAAAAAACAGGAGAGAGTTACGCGGTTTATGGACTCATTGCTTTCTCTATTTTGATAGTTTCTCTTTTGATTGTTAAAAGAATCAGAGAGAAGAGATATAAAAGCGAGTTTATGGAAATTTAAATGGTTGACGAAACAAAAATACAGGCAGTTTTTATTTTGGATATAATTGGGAAACCAGCAGAGCATCTTGTTAAGAGTCTTCAAAGAATTGTGGAAAAGATTGGGGAAGAGAAGAGTGTCTCCCTGATTTCTAAGGATATTAAGGAGCCTGCGTTGATGAAAGACCAAGAAGATTTTTATTCTACATTTGCAGAGATTGAGCTAGAGATTGATGACATCTCGACTCTTACAAATCTTGTTTTCAAATATATGCCTGCACATCTCGAGATTCTTACGCCACACTTGATTGCAATGACCAGTAATATTTTCAATGATGTTTTAAATGAGCTTATTAGAAGACTTCACGGGTATGATGAGATCTCCAGAATTATGCAGACTGAGAAGCAGGTTCTTTTGAAAAAAATTGAAGAGCTAGGAGGAGAGATTCCTAAAAGCGTTACGCCAATGATGCAACTTCAGCAAGATGTGTGGGAAGAGGAAGGGGAAAAAAAGTAAGGATTAGTTATCAAAGGAAAAAGTTACTTGCTCCTTGCGTTCACTTGGAATTATACTGCCTCGCTGCGCTCGGCAATTAAATTAAAATTAACAAAATAAAATCATACAAGTTCATGTTTATTTTCTGGCTTATTAATCTTTCAGCTAAGCATCGTGACAGAGTCCTATGCGAAGCCAGGTAAATTATGAGTGTAGCGAGCTAAAAAAACTAATTCTTACCTTTTGCTACAGAGAGTAAATCTTTGCTAGGGCGAGCTTTTTTGTACTTCTTAAAGAAGTAAGCTAAGAATACAATTACAAGTAGTATAATTCCCCATCCAATCCATTTCCCTGTATTGCTTTTTGTTATTCCCTCACAGCTTGCGGAAGAAGGGCAACACAGCCCATCTTTTGTTGGAATCGTATCTTCGCTACATACTTCTTGGGAAGCGCAGATAGAACCTCTGAGTTGTGAACAAGTTGTTATGATACTTTCAGTATCTTTATCATCCTCTGAAGGAACATAATCTGGAATAAAATTTAGAGAGATAGAGAGATACGTTGTTGAGGTATTTGATGATGCGATTACATCCCCAGAAATGCTTGCGGAAATTTCAGAAGATTCAAATGAGATTTCTACTTTTTCTGTTTCTCCAGCCTTCAGATTTTCTATTTTGCTGGGAGTTATTGTAGCATAGTCTTTTAGAGAACTTGAAAGAGATAGAGAAATGTCTTCTATATCCTCATCGTTATTATTTACAATATATATTATTCGTGTTGCTTCGGAGTTTGTTGCAAAAGATACATCTATTGTGTTTGGTTCAAACTTAAATGAGAGTGCTTTATTTGAGAAGGGTGTTTTAGGATTTCCTGCAAGTACAGGAATTGTATAAGTGGTATTTTCTGAGCTTAGCGTTATTTCTCTTAGTATTTTTTCAGAATCATTTATGAAGAAATTTACATTCTTTGTTCCCCCAGAAGTTAGTTCTACAGAAGAATTGTGCGTGAAAGCATCTTGACTGTCAATCTTAACCTTTGTTGTGGCTCCGCCCAAACTTCTTAACTTGAGGAAAAAATCATCGTTAGATTCAACAACTCCTGGAGTTACATAGAAATCTGCTGTTTCAGAAGTTATGGTGAAATTCATTCTTATTTCTGCATCAGTTATCTTTAATCCCTCAATATATTCTACATCATTTATTCTTAGAGAATAATTCCCAGATGGTTTGTTTAGGAGGAGAGAGTAAATGTAGAAATTATCGTTTATTTTTTTTACATCATAGGTGATTGGAATTCTTACATGATCTTGATAGAACAAGATGTTCTCAGTAGTTATTCTGTCAATGAAGTTCCCAGATATTTTTGCTATAAGTGTTTCACCCTGATCGAATATGTTTGATTCTTTTGTGAATTGCGTTTCCACTGCGAGAAGTGTTGGTGTTGTGAATATCAAGATTAGAAACAATGAAAAAATAAATACTTTGCTTTTTGTCTTCATGTTCAATAAAGAAAAAAGAGGTTAATAAATTTTGCCAGACAGATAGATTTTTAAAATAAGATTTTTATTAGTTCATATGAGAATCAAAAATAAGAAACAAGATACTTTTAATGAGGAGAATGAGGGGAGAATTATTTCTGATTTAGAATTGCCCCTGGTTCTAGAGGGGTTGAGCGTTTCCCAAGCCAGAAGAACGTTAGAACTGATTCCGAACAGTGAAGAGGCATTAAAGATGGTAGAGTATTACTGGATGACAAGTGAAAGAGATTTTGCTAATTATAATATTTTTCTTGAAGGAATCAGATATGCAATGAGAAAAAAAGATACTCCTCGAGGGTTATACGAAGAAGAAATTTTAGAAAGAACTTCGCTTGTCCCTAAAGAAAGTTTGTTTAGCACCTCTTACAGAGACAAACCGCATAGGTCTGCTCATTTCTATGAACATTTAGCAACTCAGCTTCTCGGTTAGTTGCTCTTTTCTAAAGAGGATTAATTCCAAATCTATTTACCCATTTCTTTTAGTTTTTTAAGAACGTCGTCTAACTCCTTGCCTGTACCAGACTTTGGTTTTTCTGGAATATGTCTTGGTACAGGCCTATGAGGTTGTGAAAGAATCCTTCTTTCGACGGGAGCGTGTCTTCTTGGAGGGTAGTAAGATGGTCTTGAGGGTCCTGAAGATCCTACAGATGGAGGAAATCTTCCTCGAGGGTCTGCTGGTCCGTTAGATCCAGATTTTCTAAAATGGGACTTGATCCAAAGAAGCAAGTGCCGAAGTTTTTCTCGAAATACAATTCCTAAAATTACTAGAACTATCAAAGCTCCAATAATCCAAATTATAGTGTAATTGCTTTTATTACTTGGTTGAGAGATACAACAGGTTTCTCCAGAAGAGGAGCAGAGATAAGATGAAGCGTCCTCGTTGCTTAAGCAACCGCCAATTCTGCACGAGCCCCCAGAAGATGTGCACTGAGAGGTTGATGGTGTTACTGAAGATCCGACCTTACAAACATCGCCGACACAGCATGTTCTTCCAGTTGTGTCTGAGGCACTTCTGAGATTACCTCTTTCACACACTTCGCTAGAGGAGCAAATATCTCCACCAAGATCAGAACAGGATTGTTCCTGATAGGGATTACTACAACAAATAGAAGAGAGTCCAGGGCAACTATAACTTGCCTGTATTGTTCCTTCACAACTTCCAGAAGGAACGCAATAATTTCCTGAGGACTCGCAGAGGAGAGTGGAGGGTCCTGGGCTTGGGCTAAGAATATTTTTTGGCCATGCGGAAAGAAGTATGAACGCAGTGTTTCTTATGTTTCCAGAATCCCAACATCCATCCGACTCTTGTTCATTTAGAAGCCATTCTTTTGCACTATCTTTTTCGGAGACGGTCTCGTGTTGAATTGAATAGAGGGCCAATGAAGTATCATAGAATTTTCCACTTGAAGAGGCTGCCCACCATTTGTTTCCGATTTGCTTTGAGAGAAGGGTTGTTAGATAATCTGACTTCTTAGTTGTTGAATAAAGGAAAGCGTCGGGAAGGAATTTTTGGTTGTCTTCTGCAAGAGTTATTAAATAGGGTAAGTAGGGTGAAATTTCTTCATCTAGGGTATTTAGAGCAAGAACGGACCAGAGGCTTCCTTCATAATTGCAGACACCATTTTGCGCGAAGCAGAAGGAGTCTATCATCTCATTAGTTATTCCCCCCGCTGCTGCAGAAGAGGACTCTGAAGAAACGTGAATTGTTGAAGAGCCTTCTTTTTTGAAAAGAGTATTTGTTAAGAAGCTTTTATCACAAGAGATTTGGAAATTCTTGTCAGAGTAACTTGGAAAGATTTGTAACCAGTATCCTTCCGTTGTTATCGATAGTCCTGGACCAGCATTGCCGGCGAGTATTCCTCCTTCAGAAATGGTTATCTCGTATGAAAGACCAGAATATTCAATTTGACAGTTTGTTTGTTCGTTGCTTGTTATCTGCAAATACCATGTTATTTCTGAAGGTGTTTTTCTTTGGGAAAGAAGCCAGTCCTTTGCCTTGTCGGTGTTTGCTCCTTTTTTGTCAAGAGTTAGAATCGCCTGAGCGGTCGTCTTTAGATTGCAATTTCCCTTCGGCCAACACTCACCAGAATTTGAAGAATCTTCAAGAAGTTCAGATTTGCACTGATTGATTGAGAGGAGTGAAAATATTTTTTCTTCTGTGGTGAGAGTTCCACAATTGTTTTTTACTGCATCGGTTAAACAAGAATATGCTTCGTTTATCTTTTCTTGTTCTGTTGATTGATTCACTTGTGCCGAAACTAGAGAGAAAGACACAAAGAACATTAGGAAAAAGAGACTTGCCAACACCTTTTTTTTCATATTACCAATAGACGAAAGATGTTTTTAAATATTGTTGATTTAAGTGTTATGTTTTGGTCTCTTTCTTCTTTTTCAAACCTTAACCCGTTTCAATTCCTTGACCTTATCAAAATCAGTATCGTCTGAAGCAATTTTCGGGATTTTGTTCACGATTGCAGTCGCTGCATGGATTGCATCTCTCGGTCGCAAACGGTATTCGCTTCGGAGTTCTTCGGCTTTTTCCAAGATTACTAAATCTGTTTTAAGGAAGATTAAGTGAGGAAATTTTAGAAGTTTATTGCTTTGTTTTTTTATCGTCTCCGGAGATGCGCGTTTGATTAAAAAGTAAATAATTTCATCCCAAGTTAATACCGAAGTTGCGGCTTCAATTTTTCCGGAAGCGACGCCACTAAGAAGTTTTCTGCATGACTCACCCTTCTCTTTGTTATTCACAATTGAAAGAATGAAAATGTTTGCGTCAAGATAAATCATAACTTTCTTCCTCCGCTTTCCGGATGTCTTCGAGAGTAATATTTTCTTTAGGAACAGAGTTAAAAAACTCATCAAGAAAAATTTTAATATCTTCTTTCTTCTCTGGTTTTATTGTAACCTTACTGTCTTCAACTTCAAAAATTATGTTCTCACCTTTTCTGAGGTTTAAAATGGTTCTTATGTGCTTCGGAACAACAACCTGACCTTTTTCTCCAAGCGGTCTTTTTATTATCATGATTAGTCAAGAGAAATGACCTATTTAAATTTTCCTACCTTTAGGTAGGAATTTATGATTTTAATTATCTATTAACCATAAGTTCTACAGATTCTCCCTTAACGAGATTGATAATCTCACACCCCTTTACCAAAATTTTCATTTTATAATTCTAGAAATTTTTTCGATTTAATTAGTTTGTAAAGGAGTTTTCTTTTTTGCAGATGTTTGTTTTTTCTTTCTCGGTTTATTTTCAGAGAGACGATCCATATTTAGTTTCTTGGAAACATAATTAATCGGATTTTTGAATCGAAGTTCTTCGGGCGTTGGAATTATCCCTATACCTTTGTAATAATCTTTGTCATAATTAGGGGGGAGGATTATTTTGTTCCTGTAGCTCCAGGCCATCTGTGCATTGATGTATTTTCCTTCAAGGGGCTCTTCATTTTTCTCGTTCCATTCTTTTATTCTTTTTTCTATTTCGAGTTTTTCTAGACCTATTGCTCTAAAGAAGTTTAGTATCACAAAGAGAGATCTCTTTCTTCCGTCGCCGACTCCCCGAAGGAGTCTTTTTATTGAGGGAGGAATTATATCGTCCGTTAGGTTTTTTATTTTTAGTGAAGAGAAACTTTGTTTGAAATCCTTTTTTTCTGTTGAAGATGAATCTTGAGATTCTTCGGGGGCTCTGTTCTTGTTCCAGTCGAGAGATTCTCGAAGCAAATCAGATGCTTCTCCTTCCTCGCATTCAGGCATAAAGTTTCTTATTTTAACTTTTAGAGGGTCTGCGTCTCGCGGTTGGAAGTTCTCGAGTTCTTCGGGCGTTACAACCACACTCGCTAAAGAGGTTTTTTCGTGAAGAGAATAGGGCATTCTGAATAAATGTCTGGGAGAAACTAGAATAAGATCAGGCATAACTTCTTTTGGAGCTTCGAAATCTTTTACATATTTGCTAAATCCAGAGCTCAACTTTGTCAGTTCGGTCACTCCATCCACTAATTCTTTTTTAGATAAATCCATTATAAACTTAGTCATTATTCTGGGCCATTCTGGAAACATATCGGAGGTTTTCACTCCGTTTATCTCGCGTGGAAATGCTTTGGAAGGTACAATTATGTGAAAACCCTTCGAGCCGGAGAATTTAATTCCGAAATTTTTTATTCCGTAAAAGTGGAGGATTTTTACAACTATTTTCGCGAATACCCTACTGTAATCAAAGTACTTGCTGTCTATATCAAGAAGCAGGTCCCAACCAATTCTTAGTTCATCCATTTGTTTTCTATTCATTCCTGTTTCTATTTTTAAAGGGTCATTCCAGATTTCTTCGGAGCAGTGTAATGATGTTGCTCCTTTTTTTATGAGTTCAAATACATCTCCTTTATATTGAAGCGAATCGGGACGTTTACCAAAACCATCAAAATATCTTGGAGTTACCTCTCTTCCTTCAGAGAAATCAAAGATGGCTTTCTGAACTTCTGGCTTTGAATAATAGAGTGAGGTTAGGTTTCTGACCCTCTGTTCTTTCGTGCTTTTTTCTTTGTCGGGAGCCATTTTGAAAAAACAGTGTAAAACTTTATATAATTACCTTATACTCTATAATAATAATGCTTAAAAGCTATTTGCGTCTTTTTAGAAAATGTTAATCAAACTCGACAATCCCGCACTTTTATCGAAGGCTATTGAAATAATTTCTGATCTTGTGTTAGAGGTTCGAGTGAAGGTTAATGATGCGGGAATGAGCATAACTGCGACGGACCCTGCGAACGTATCAATGATTGGTTTTGCTCTGCCTAAAACGGCGTTTTCGGTCTTTGAAACAGGTGATGAGATTCTTGGAATAAATCTTGATAATTTTAAGAGAATTTTGAAGAGAGCTGGAACATCTAGTGCTTTAACACTTGAGAAGAAAGAGAATTTCTTAGATATTCAGATACAAGATAGAGTCAAGAGGAATTTTAGTTTGAGCCTTATAGATATCGAGGGTGATGATGTTGACTTCGGGGATAAGATGTCTCGACTTGAATTTAGTTCAGTTGTTGAATTGGATTCTTCTGATTTTATTGATTCTATAGAAGACTGTATAGTTGTCTCCGATGCGTGTTCATTCGAAATCAAAGAGGGGAAATTTATTATTCAAGCCAAAGGATTGAATTCTTCCATGACTGAATTCTCTGGAGATGAAGCTAAGATTGAGGCGGAAAATTGTAAGGCGAAGTATAGTTTAGAATATTTACAGAAATTCATAAAGGCATCTAAGCTTTCTGAAAAAACAATTCTTAAGTTCGCTGAGGACCATCCACTTAGGATGGATGTAAGAAAAGACAATATGGAAATTTCTTTTGTTCTTGCTCCAAGGGTTGAAACTGAAGATTGACGTGAGACAAATTGTGTTTATTAAAAAAAGAGAAGATTACCAATTCAATTGAGAAATGCCATACGTAGAATCTATCCTAACATTTTTGCCAACAAGATAAGTTCCATCCCTTTTTAGAACAATAAGGTTATCATAATTAATCTCAGCTCTTGCCTTAACCTTCTCTGAAAAATTAAATGCGATTTCGCTCAGTCCAAGGTCTAATGAAGCAAAACCTTCAAAAGTTCTTAACTTATCCCACATTACATGCGCCACGAGATCTCCTTTCTCTATATTGTTCCTATTTGGAGATTTAAATTCCATATTTTATAAAACCGAGAGGTCTATTTAAGAATTTATATCATCTACTGCATGTATTGATGATAAAGATGACGGGATAGTTTTCCAAATAGTATATTAAATGATAATAAATCTTTTAAAGAATTTCAGCATGATGAAATTATGAAGAAAGCAAGTTTGATAGGGGTGATAGTAATCTTATGCAGTTTCTTTGTTCTTGCTATTCCAAATGATGATTTATCTGTCTTTTATTCTTGTCCTGATTTTGACAAAAGTGGGAAGGTTGGTTTTGATGATTACTTTATGTTTGCAGATCACTTTGGGACTAATGAACAAGGCAAGGGCTGGGATTACAGATATGATTTGGACGATGATGGAGATGTGGATGCTGATGATTTAGTTTTATTTAATTTTGACAAAAATTTCGGCAAAATCTGTTCTGTTGAAACAGATGAAGATTTTGATTGCATTGGAGTGGGGGACGGAGTTCAGGTAGGGAGTTGTAATTCAGAGATGTATTGCTATAATAGTTTTTGTTGCGGAAATGACGCAACCGAATCTTTCATTGACGGAGAGGACGGAAGTTCTGCGTGCTGTTTTGGAGCAGACTATTTTGTGGAGAACGGGAATTGCTCTCGGAAAATTCATGATGTTGGAGTGAGAAGTGTGAATGCTCCTTCAAGTGCAGATGCTGGGCAAAATGTTAAAGTTGAAGCAGAAGTTTTTAACAATGGAGATTACGACGAAGAAGTAAATGTGAAGTTTTATGTTGATAATGTTGTTAAGGAGACAAAATCAATCAGATTAGAAGAAGGAATGGGCAAGGGAGTGAGTTTTTTTTGGGGGGCAGTAGAAGGAATCCATGAATTGTTAGTCAGGGTTTTTGTTAGTGGCGATTCCGATGATTCCGATAATGAAAATAGTGTGGAAATAAATGTTAAAGTAGATTCTGACCTTGATTGTTTTGGTATTGGAAATGGGATTCAGGTAGGGAGTTGTAATTCAGAGATGTATTGTTATGCGGGTTCATGCTGTGGCGATGATGTAAATGAATATTTTGTGTATCAGGAAGCAGGGACTTCTCCTTACATTAATGATAATCCCTCTAAAGGAAAATGTTATATTCAATCAAAAGAGCCAAATATTTGTCTTTTTGGTGATGATGGAAAAAGGCCTTTTGATGCTGTTACTGGAAAAGTCTATTTGGACGGTTATGTAGGTTCAGCTGACAATCGTCAATATGAGTATAAAAAAGGGGAAGTTGCAGGAAGCATCTCGGGAAGCACATGGCGGGGCGCTGTCTGCAATAACGGAGCTTGGGATGAATTATGCGACGTAAGTAAGTATGCATGTAATGCGGGATGCGGAGTCCGACAAACGGAGAGTTCATGGATGGAAAGTAAAAATTATTGCTGTGGTGATGACGTAAATGAATATCCTACCGAAGGAGAGGACGGAAGTTCTGCATGCTGTTTTGGAGCAGACTATTTTGTGGAGAACGGGAATTGCTATCAGAAAGTTCATGATGTTGGAGTGAGAAGTGTGAATGCTCCTTCAAGTGCAGATGCTGGGCAAAATGTTAAAGTTGAAGCAGAAGTTTTTAACAATGGAGATTACGACGAAGAAGTAAATGTGAAGTTTTATGTTGATAGTGTTGATGAAGGTGGCAAAATAGTATATATTGAAAAGGGCGGAGATGAAGAAATTAGCTTTTTTTGGAGAGCAATAGGCGGAATTCATGACTTGTTAATAAGAGTTTTTGTTAATGATGATTCTAATAATTTAAATAATGAGAATAGTGCTGAGATAGAAGTTGATGAAGGAATCTGTCATCTTGAGGATTTAGGGAATTTGAATTATTGTTCAATTGATTGTAAGTGTAGAGCTGGAGAGGGAGATTGTGATTCTGATAGTGAGTGTGAGGAAGGATTGCGATGTGTAACAAATGTTGGCAAAGCATATGGTTTTAGTAATACCACAGATGTTTGTGAACTAAAAGAAGAAAAAGTTGGTTTAGCGTGTGGTGATGCACATGGTCAAATATTCAAGAATGAAGGGGATTTAATTGGAACAAGTCTATGTAAGAATGGAAATTCTTCTAGTTTCTATTACAGTCTTTCTAACAAAAGATGGTATTGGAATTGTGAGGCATCTGGAGGAGATTATGTTTATTGCGGGGCTTACAAAAGTGTGGAACCTGCAGGGCCCGAATGCTCTAGCGGAGGAACAAAATGCGAAGGAATGAATTATTTTACCTGTGCAAATAATAAATGGGTTAGTCAAGGAGAGGTTTCGGGATACTGTGGAGTTGAAATTTTGGACGTTTGTGAGGACAGCGACGGTGGATTGAATTATGAAGTGAAGGGGCGTGCCGGAGGCAAAGAGACAAAATGGGGTAAAACATACTCTGTAGATGCCTGTAAAGACCAAAAAGGAGCAGGAGTATCGATAATTGGCAAAGAAACAAAATACTTAGCTGAAGCAATATGCGAAAATAACAATCCGAAATTTGTGTATTACGAATGTCCTAATGGTTGTTTTAACGGTGCTTGCACTTGATTCATCGAGTTTAAGTGGTTACAAAAAATAGTTTCTCGACGACAATAATACTTATAAAGAAAATTAGTTAAGATAGTTTGTTAAGATAACGTCTGCCTCGCAGATAGGATAGAAAGGTGAAAGGGGGTTAAAAAAAGAAAGTATGAAAAAACAAAAAGCGGTTTTGAGTCTGGCGGTGATGTTTAGTGTAATATTGCTTGCTGTTAATTTTGTTAGTGCTGCTGAAAGTGCAGATGTTTCAGTTTCTCCAGAGGGTTGGTTAAAACCGAGTGTTTCAACGCAATATAACTTTACTGTTGCTGGAACCGGAACTACAGATATTGATACTGTTAGAATAACAAAACCGACAGGATATCCGGATATAACCAGTTGTGATGTGGCTCCAACAGGATGGGATTTGGGAACTGAAGGGGTGTATTATTGTGAATATTATACAATAACTTCCCCCATTGCTATAGGCGATACAAAAACATTTTCGCTTACAATTACAAACCCAACTTTTGGAAGTTATACCTGGCAAGTGAAAGGGAATGGTGCTGTGATTAGTACACCTACGACGACTATCAGAACAATTCAAAGTGCGATTAACTCTTGGGAAGAAGGAGACGACCCAATTGAAATTCCTGCAGGGACTTACGTTGAGGACTTGAAAATCTTTGATAATAAGACAGGACTTGAGCTTATTGGTGCGGACAAAACAACAACAGAAATCAAGGGTATTGCAAATGAGCCTGTTGCTTCGGGAAATTTAGCCGTTCCAAATATTGAAATTCTTGCGGACAATGTAAAAATTCATGGATTTACAATTGAAGGTCCAGATTATGTTGCCGAAAAATACGTTAGTGGAATGCTTATCGACGGCAAGAATGTTGAAATTTATGACAACAATTTTGTAGCAACGAAAGCAGAAACTGAAGGCGAATTAGCTCATGCAGTAATGACTTATAGTAAAACGGCAATACCCACAGCAGATGTTTCTGGATTGCATATCCATAATAACACCTTCACCGGTTCTGGTGCTGTTGGACTTGAGGCAATTTACATCAATCCGCAGACAGGGACAGGAACGATAACCATTGAAGACAATGAGTTTTCGGGAGCGATTAATATCGGTATAACTGTTGAATCTGGTAATGCTATCGTTAGCGGAAATACAATTGAAACTACTCTTAACTATGAAACAAATCCTTATGGGACCTATGGTATAAGATTCTTTGATTCAACTTACGCAGGATCTTTCGAGGACATTACAATATCTAACAACGAGGTTCAGAGCTTTAATAGAGCTATTCGTGTTGGTAATGGTCTTAATGGTCCTAATAATGATGGAACATCGACAACTTCAATTACTGCGGATATCTTATCAAATACTCTGACAGATAACAACGTTGCTATCTGGGCAAGGCAATACGGCGTGGCTATTTTGAATGCGACGAAGAACTTGATGACGGGAAACACCCTTGGTGTTGACAATGATGGTTCTGTGGAAGTCAGTGCAGAAAACAACTATTGGGGAACGTCTAGCAGAGATGCGATAGAAGCGTTGATTGAAGGTTCTGTTGATTTCGTGCCATGGTGGTATGACGAAACCGGCAGCACGACGGACGAAACGGCACCGACGATAACTTTCTCAGGTACGCCATATTCTGGAAATCCTGGTGAAGAGATTCCAATAAATATTACGATTACAGATGATAGCGGGATTGATAGTTATACTATTAATTTTGATGGAGGACATCTTCCGGGAGAAGAAACCACAGAGATAGTAAATGAAGATGCAGGAGAGTCAACCTCAATAATATTAGATGATATTTCCATCGTCTATGAAACCCCTGAAGAATATACAATTACTGTAACAACGACTGATATCTATGGGAATGAAGCGATAAAGGCAGTTGGAGTTTCGGTTTATGAATCGCCTGATTGGGAAATTGATTTGAAAACCGGACAGGCAAATTTCATTGCGATTCCATTCACGCCTCAGAATACGGACTATAAGGTGGTTCTAGAGAGCATCAAAGGTAATCTTGAAAAGGCATGGGGTTATGTTTATAATGAAGAAACCGGAGAAAACGCATGGGTATGGATGACTGGTGGAACCTCATGGAGTAGAAGTACTGCATTTGAAGGCTGGAGTGGCGAGGTTGTTCCCGGAAGAGGATATATTGTGTTTGTTTCAAACGATGATGTCCTTTATGGATATAAGAAAACAGCTAGTGGAAATCCAGACAATACTCCAGTAACACCCGCGTCAGTTAAGTTAGCTAATGGCTATAATCTTATTGGATTATTCGGGAATAATACTACAACAACTGTTGATACTGCATTGGCAAGTTTGAGATCCTTAACAGACGGAAGATATTGGCATAAAGTGTTAGATAAGAATGAGGCTGAAGTGACTGAGAATTTAACTGCTAATACAGCTTACTGGGTTTCAATGAAGCATTTACCAGATACCGCGACAGACGATTACTACACCTATTACATCTAATTTATTTTTTTCTTTTTCTTTCTTTTTTTCAAAGATTCTTATCAGATCAAAACATTTAAATATAACCATAATTTAGGTTATTATAACTATTATGGAGGTTATATTCCCTCCTGATCTAAGATGAACTTAATACAATTTTTAGAGAAGAAT
>JAHJRR010000023.1 GCA_018830685.1 Nanobdellota archaeon | reverse complement strand
TCCAATTTGTATAGGGGAATTGAGCAGGGACAGGCGAATGATGGCGGGATGGTAGGAGGTTGTTAAGATGGATTGTTGTGAAACAAAAAATGAAGAAGGATGTTGCGAAAATTTTGGAGAAATGAAAGGAGGAAAAAGAAAGATGGATATGCGAATAAAATTGTGGATTTTGGTTGGTGTGCTCTTCATTGTTGCCTTATTCTTAACATTTAAAGCTGGTTCGGTTGGAAGTGTTGAGTTAGCAGGTAATGTAGCAAAAGCAGCTACATCATCAGGAGGAATGGTTGGTGGCTGTTGAGAATATGAAAAAAGTTCTTTGGGGAGTAGGTATATTGATCATAGCTATTGTTTTATTCTCAATTTCTAATAGCGGAGCGAGTAATTTTGATGCAATCAATTCCGCTCAGGGAGATGTTGATATTTACAAATCCATCACCTGCGGATGTTGTTCTGTTTATACTAATTATTTTGGTTCAAAAACAGATTTAGAAGTGAATGCAAGAGATGTTAGAGATCCTTCAGAAATAAAGAGAGCGTACGGGGTCCCTCTCGAGCTTGAAAGCTGCCATACAACTATCATAGAGGATTACTTTGTTGAAGGTCACATTCCTCTTGAAGCTATTGAGAGGCTTATTGAAGAGAGGCCTGATGTGGCTGGAATTGCTATGTCTGGAATGCCCTCTGGAAGCCCAGGAATGCCTGGAACGAAATATGGAGACTTCGTAATTTACGCGGTTAATCACGATGGAACCTCTTACGAATTTATGAGGATATGAACAAGAGATTCTTAATCTTACCGACCTTTGTAATTTTTCTTATTAATTCCGTTAGTGCACACTGTCCTCTTTGCACGATTGGGGCAGGGGTGGCAGGTGCAGGCGCAGTGTGGCTCGGAGTGAGTAAGGTTGTAGTAGCTTTGTTTATTGGTGCCTTTGCGATGTCAATGGGATTTTGGTTTTCGAATATAATTAAAAAGAGATATGTTCCATTTCAGAAAACTTTGATTGTGATAGTTGTCTTTGCTACGACGGTCTTTCCACTAATGCCAATATTTAGCGCAGTTGGTCCATTATACCTTTCGTTTGTAGGAGATTACGGAACGACATATGCAGTGAATTACTCTCTTGGTAGCACTCTCCTTGGGGGGATAGTGATTCTTTCGTCTCCTTCAATTAGTAGAAGCTTGACGAGAATTAGGAAGGGTAAGATGATTCCTTTCCAGGGAATGATAATAACTTTCTTGACACTAATAATCACTGGGAGCATAATTCAGATTTTAATTTAATATGGAAGAGATAAATTCTGTCTTGCTTGGAATTGTTGTCCTATTCTTTGGAATTTTGATATTAAAAAATATTTTAAAATTGAAGAAGATTTGTGTGATATGTGTGTCAATAATTCTAATGTGGTTGATTCTTTTGACCCTTTGTCTTGTAGACCTTTTTGACAACAAAATTATTATTGCAATTTTGATGGGTCATACTTCTTTAGGAATATTTTATGCTCTCGAAAAAAAAGTCGGAGAAGAGTTTAAAGTCTTTAGATTGCCAACACTGTTGAGTTTAATCTTGATAATTTATTCCATCTTAGAGAGTTTCAACACTACGGGTTGGATTCTTGTTTTGGCTTTGTGGGGGATATTCTTTGTTATCTACTTATCTCGAAAGAGAAATCTAAAGTCTGTTTTTGATGAAATACTGGAGTGCTGCAAGAAATGGTAAGAGATAATTCCGTCTTATATGGAATGTTTGCGGGCGTTGGACTTTTGATATTCTCTCTATCGGTTGTCTCATTATTTCAAGGAGTTGAATTTGCGTTTCTTAATCTCAGAAGCTTGTGGTATCTTATCTTCCCGCTTGCTATAGGATTTGGAATTCAGATAGGACTTTTTGCTTCGATTAGGCATACTGCTCAGATGACCGGAACGCTTGTGGGAACGGGCACCATCTCAGGAGGGAGTATGATTGCGTGTTGTAGTCATTTCTTATTGCAGATGGTCCCTTTCCTTGGAATCTCGGGCTTTGCGATTGTCCTTATGAAGTATCAACCTGAATTTTTGATGGTTGGAATTATCTCGAATGTTGTCGGGATTAGTTTGATGTGGAGACATAAAAAAGGAATGAGAATGAATCAGAAAAATTTGAAAGGGGGTTCTTGTTGTCATGAATAAAAAAGTTTTCATATACATCATCTTAGCAATTATTATTCTTGGATTATTACTTCTTACACTTTTCCCTAACCGGATATATTTCATAAGAGACTCAGGAATTGCTGGAAATGCTGTTAGCCCGGGAGATAAATGTACTCCCCCGGGAGGGGTTAGTGTTGAGGAATGGCAGACACATATGAGTCATCACCCAGATATGTATCGTGAATGTTTTGGGTAGAAGAGGTTATATAAAATTGATTGTGCTTGAACTAAGATGAAAAAAGTAATCATAAGCATAGAGGGCATGAGTTGTGCTAGTTGCGCAGCGAATATTGAGAAGAGTCTGAAAAAGGTCCAAGGAGTTAAATCTGCTAGCGTAAGTTTAATGACAAATAAAGCAGTTGTTGATACGGAAGATTTTGTTAGTGAAGGTGAGCTTAGGAGTGCTGTCTCGAATGCTGGAAGTTATAAAGCTGCTTCAATGGTGTTTGAAGGTTCTAGAACAAATAATCCGGAGCATATGCATCACCTTAAAGACAAAAAAGAAGAACATAATCATTCCGGGATGATTGAAGGGGATGAAGTTTTTTCTTGGAAGAAGAAGATGATTTGGTCTTGGTTGATAACAATTCCAATAGCATTAATTATGTTTTCAGAGAGAGTGTTTGGCTTAATATTATTTGGACAGAATTTAATGACAATTGTTCTTTTGATTTTATCTTTTCCTGTAATTTTCATAATCGGATTTGGTACCTTGAAAGGGGGGTTCAGGAGTTTCACAAGTTTTTATTTTAATATGGATTCTTTAATTGCTCTGGGAACTTTTGTGGCATATGTTACTGGGATTTTTAGTTTATTCTTTTCGATTCAAGATTACTCTGGGATTTCTGCGATGATTATGGCTTTCTTTACCACGGGGAAATATGTTGAAGAGAACGCTAGAGGGAGAGCGTCTCAAGAGATAAAAAAACTATTGGAATTGGGGGCAAAAAAGGCGAGAATTTTAAGAGGGAAAAAAGAGATTGAAATTCCCATAGAAGATGTTAAGATTGGATATATCTTGGTTATAAAACCAGGAGAGAAGGTTCCAACAGATGGTCTCGTTGTGAGGGGAGAGAGCTTTGTTGACGAATCTATGGTTACTGGTGAAAGTCTTCCTGTAGATAAGTTAAAGGGGAGTAATGTGATAGGTGCTACAATAAATCAGGATGGAATTTTATATGTAAAAGCAACAAAAATTGGGAAAGATACTTTTTTGGCACATATCATTGATTTGGTGGAGAATGCTCAGAGTTCAAAGATTCCTATTCAAAAATTAGCAGATAAGATAACTTCAATTTTTGTACCCCTAATCTTAGTTTTAGCGATTGTAACACTTCTAGGCTGGTTCTTATCTTCAGAAGACCTAAGTAAATCAATTGGAGTTGCAGTTGCAGTTTTGGTTATAGCTTGTCCTTGTGCCCTTGGTTTGGCCACACCTACTGCTCTGATGGTTGGCTCAGGAATGGGTGCTAAGAGAGGTATCTTAATAAGAAAGGGCGAAGCCATCCAGACAATGAAGGAAGTAAAAACAATTATTTTTGATAAAACAGGGACGATAACTAAGGGTAAGCCCGAGGTCACAGACATTAAATCATTGATTTCAGAAAAAGAATTATTAACGCTATCTGCAAGTTTGGAAAAATTATCTGAACACCCTGTGGCAAAGTCAATAGTTAATAGGGCTAATCTGAAAAGTTACAAAAAAGTCAGTGGATTTAAGGTTTTGAGGGGTAGGGGTGTTGAAGGAAAAATAGGGGAAGAAACAATTCTTATTGGGAACCGGACACTAATGAATGAAAGACAAATTGATGTTAGTAAAATTATCAAATTTGTAGAAACATTCGAAGAAGAGGGGAAGACAACGATGATTGTTGTTAGAAATAAAAAAGTCTTAGGAGCCATAGCTGTTGCAGACTCCATAAAAGAAGATTCTGTCGAGGCAATTAAAAGACTCAACAAAGATAACTACAGAATTATTATGATAACGGGCGATAATGAAAGAACTGCGAAAGCAATTGCAAAACAGGTGGGAATTAAAGAGGTCATAGCAAATGTTCTCCCTGAAGACAAAGCAAAAAGAGTTGAAGAAATTCAGAAGAGCGGAATGGTTGCTTTTGTGGGGGATGGAATAAATGACGCTCCTGCATTGAAACAGAGTAATGTTGGTATAACTATGGGAACCGGCACGGATATTGCGATAGAGTCTGGAGATATTGTCCTGACTAATGGCTCATTGCAAGGAGTTGTTCAGGCTGTGAATCTTAGTAAAGCGACTTTTAGAAAGATAAAACAGAATCTATTCTGGGCATTTGCATATAATATAATTGCAATACCTGTTGCGGTCGCGGGACTTTTGAACCCTGTGGTTGCAGAGATTGCTATGGCCCTTTCGAGCATAACTGTTGTGACAAACGCTAATTTGTTGAGAAGGACGAGAATTTAAATAGGAAAGGAGATATGTTCATATATGAAAAAAAATAATAGTAATTATTTTCTGATAATCGCATTGGTTGTCCTAGGTTTTTTTGTGCTTCTTGGCTTTGGGTTTGGGGGAATGCATAGAGATTACGGAATGATGGGAAGTTATTGGACTAGTGGCTTTGGGTGGATGGGAGTTTTTATGGTCTTGATTTGGATATTGGTCCTTGCCTTTCTTGTTCTTGGAATAATCTGGTTGGCTAAGCAATTACAGAAAAAATAAAAGCAAGTATTTCTTTTGTAATTTATGAGAAACAATCAACAGGAAAAAAATAGAGTGTTCTTTGATAAGGCGATTTGGTTTTATGAAACTTGGTTAGTGAAGAAGATAAACTATTATTTGCAGAAAAAATTGCTAAAAGTGATTAAAGTAAAGCCGGATTCTTACGTGCTTGATATTGGTTGTGGGACTGGAAGTTTTCTTGAGACGTTAGACAAAGAGGGTAAGGGCGTGAAACTTGAAGGAATTGATATCTCAGGTAAAATGGTTGAAATGGCACGGAGGCGTCTTGATAATAGGGCTAACATTTCTCAAAGATGTGTTGAAGACATGGAATTCAAAAACAAGTTTGATTATATATTTACAATAGATTCATTTCATCATTATGCGGACCAAGAAAAAGCAATGAAGAATTTAAGGACTGCATTGAAACACGGAGGGAAACTTGTTATCTTGGATTTTAGTTTTGGTCAGCTTGGGAATTGGGTGTTCAAACATTTTGAGCCAGGGCACTCAAGAATGTTTTCTAGAGAAGAATTTAGGAAGATGTTTGAGAATAATAGATTCAAAGAAATTCGCCAAAGAAGGCTTGGGATTTTTTCTATTCTGACTGTGGGAACTGAATAAAAATTATTCTTTTATTGCATTCTTCATAGCCTTGAGAGATAAAAGAGCACATTTGATTCTTGCAGGAGTTACTTTTATTTTTAATAGGTCTAGCAGATCTTTTTTGGTTAGTTTATTTATTTCTTTTAGAGGCATCCCTTTTAATTTGTCCATTAGCATTGAAGAAGAAACAATACTTATCACGCAACCGCTCCCCGAGAATTTTGCGTCTTGTACTTTCCCTCCTTTGATTAGTAGTTGAATTGTTATTTCATCTCCGCAAATTGAGTTTTGCTCAGTGTGTTCATATGTTGGTTTCTTTAAGGTTCCTAAATTGCGAGGGCTTTTGTATAATTCTAGTACGTGATCTTTATACATGTCCTTAGGAATTTCTGCATGATTATCTTTCATTATTCAAATCTCTTTTTGACTTTTTTTATTGCGTTAACGAGCGCTTCTATATCTGACTTTGTGTTGTAAAAGTAAAAGCTGGCTCTGCAGGTTCCTTGGACGCCGAGTCGCTTCATTAAAGGCATTGCACAATGATGTCCTGCCCGGATTGCGATTCCGTGTTCGTTTAGAAGACTTGCAACATCATGAGGATGAATTCCTTTTATGTTAAATGAGAGTATTCCTGAATTCTCCGAAGAGGATGTCCTATAAATTTCTACTTCTGGAATTTCTTTTATCTTTTCTTCGGCATAATCTGCAAGAAATTTTTCCCATTCAGAAATATTATCTAAGTCAATTTCTTGTAAATAAGAAATGGCTTCTCCAACAGCAATTGCTTCAGCGATATTTGGAGTTCCTGCTTCAAACTTTTGAGGAGGCTCTGCAAATGTTGAATCATCAAGGGAGACTTTCTTTATCATTCCTCCTCCAAAGTTGAAAGGGGCCATTTTTTCTAAGAGATTGGTACGTCCGTAAAGAATTCCAAGTCCAGTAGGTCCTAGCATTTTATGAGATGAAAAAACGAGGAAGTCACATCCCATTTTTTTTACATCTATTTTTTTACAATGCACGCTTTGAGCAGCATCAACAAGAGTTAGAGCTCCGACAGATTTTGCGGCATTGGTTAAAAGATTAATATTGTTTACTGTGCCGAGAACATTAGAAACATGCGTGAATGCGAAGATAGCTGTTTTCTCTGTTAACTTCTCTTTTAAATCGTTTAGATCTAAAATGAAATCTGGCGTGAGTTTTACAAACTTTAATTTTAATCCGTGCTTCTTTGCAAGCTGTTGCCAGGGAACTATATTCGAATGATGTTCCATTTCTGTTAGAAGTATTTCTTTCTTTCCTTTGGAGATTAAAGGAGAAATTGAACGAGAGACAAGATTTATTGATTCAGTTG
>JAHJRR010000022.1 GCA_018830685.1 Nanobdellota archaeon | reverse complement strand
CAGCTTATGTTTATGCTTCTTGATGACGAGAAGTTCCATCCTAATTATGATATTAGTGTCTGGATAAATACAGAATTCTTTGCGCAAGCTCTTGAAGACTTGTTTGACCTTGCATGGAAAGACATGAGTCCTGTTAAGTGAGAAGATAGCACCGAGCCAGAATGCAATGCCCCAGGGTGAGGTCGTAGAGCTGGTGAAGAGTTTCCAATCTCCGAAAATTCTTTGATATTATAGTCGTGGAAGAAGAAAAACGTTATAAATAAAGAAATCCACTAAAATGATATGAAGAGTTTTATCAATAAAGAAGAGGTTTTTGACTACATAAAAAATAAATTTAGTAAAGAAGTAAATTAATATTGGTTAGAGGTTCAACTGCAACAAAACCTACAAAAAAATTTAGCGATTTCGATATAGAAGTTTGGGCAACTAAATTAAAAAAACCTTATTACGAAATTGCATTAATAAAAGAAAAAAGAAAAAGAGGGTGTCAGTTACTCGTGGATTTCTTTTTCAAATATTTGAGAACAAAAGATAAAAAATATTTGCAATCTGTTCAAAAAAGAATTTAATTCTTCTGAAGCAATTTCGTTTAATCACGATGTTATGCGATAATTTTAATTTTGCATGGAGTGTTAAACTTAGCAAGATATCAAAAGGTTTTGAGTTTATCGTCAACAAATTTCAATTAAATCACAAAGAAGGCAATGTTCAATTCAGAATTTGGGTTAAAGTGTAAATGGAAATAATACTTGAAGATACTGATCAATTTCAGAAGCCTTATAAAATTCAGAAACCACTAGGATTGAAAGTAAAGTTGGAATTGTCTGATATACTGTATAACCTGCTAAATCACTCACCTTACTAAGCGTGTCTTCACGTTTACCTTTTAAATTTCTCAAATATGGAACCCATCCAATTACAGGTAATCCCTCCCAAGCACATGTATCATCTAAGGATTTTGACTCGTTTTTCATTAGATTAGAATGCAGATGTTAATTTATAAATTTTTTGCTTATTACAGCTTTGCACGAATTCTCAACCCGAAAAATCACCTAAATTCCGTTACAATAAATAATAAGCTTCAAAATAATAATTTTCTGTCTTTCTTTTTAGTCAAGACAAACATAACACTAAAAATTACAAGAAAAAAGATTAAAAAAATAAAAATAAAAATAAAATAATCTTAGTTTTTAATTACTGCTAGGACTACGCTAAGCAATGTAGTTATAACAACTACCCAACCGACAATCATTGCCAGAGTTGCTCCGCCAAGCCAGGATGGTAGTGTTAGTGGTCCGTTAATCATTGCGAAACCTACAGATAGAGAAACTAGAACACCTGTTAACCAAGCGATAAAGTTCAAAATTTTTGCGTTTTGTTTTGATGCCATTTTCAACCTCCTTTTATTTGTTTGATCCTTAAGTGTTTAATAAAAATTAAAAAAAAATTGGTAAATTATTTCTTCTTTCCTTTTGTCTTCTTAGTCATTTTTTTCTTTGCATGTCTAGAAGCATTTTTCT
The DNA here is from genome assembly GCA_018830685.1 of Nanobdellota archaeon. GTDB lineage: Archaea > Nanobdellota > Nanobdellia > Pacearchaeales > GW2011-AR1 > ASMP01. Next base: position 3,644 of record JAHJRR010000022.1, on the reverse strand, counting down.
TTTTCTCGCCTCCAGATATTCCTGAAAGAGTTTCTCGATATCCTATGGGTCTCTGAGCCGAAACAAGTTTCATTCCCCTTTCGCCTGCTTGCCTAGCACGAGTCATACTTTCTCTTATGCTATTATCAAGTCTTGAAAGTTCATTGTTTGTTTTTTTAACTGAAGAAGCAAGAGCCTTTTCTGAGATCTTTCCAAAAAAGAATCGTTTGCATTCTGCATCAAATTCCGCTAGAAGACCTTCTTTTTCATCTTGTCTTGCTCTTATGAGTTCTCCCGCGACATTAAAATCTTTCAAAATCTTTGCAAAGAAAGATTCATTCATCTGTTTTATACGAACCATTTTTACCTCCTTTTTTGTATTCCTTTTAACAAAAACGTGTTTAAATAAGTTTTGATTTTTGAATCTTTTTATTATTTTGTAGGTTTTTTACTTCTTCAATAACTCTTAAATCCGGTGAAAGAATGTAGACGTGATCGTCTTTAGACCTTAATGCTCTATACATTTTTTGAAGGAATTCTCGTCTTGCCTTGTCTTTATAGAGATCCCAGTAGAAAGAAGGATGTGTTTGTTTTATTACTTCCCAGAATACGTCTTTTACATTTGGATTGGGATACTTTGTAAAGATAATTGAGTTGCAGGATTTGCCCGGAAAATCGACCCCTCGTGAACATCTTGTTGAAAATAATTCAGAAAACTTTCCTTTTTTAAAATCTTCAATTTCTTTTCCAAAACGATCATTGTTTTGAGTTAGTATTAAATCTCCTCTAGTCATAAGATTTGAAAGATTAAAATTTTCTTTTTCATCTTCAGAAGGAAGATCTTGAAAAGATTGCACATGTATTAGTGTGGGCTTTTCGGATTTGAAAACTGATGCAGAAAGAGCTCGGAGATAATCTTCTCGAGAGTGTTTGCCTGAGCTAAAGTTGGAATATCTGCAATCAATCTCTCTTCCAGTCATCACTATTTCTACGTTTCCTAGATTCATGGTTTCTGCTTCAACTATACTGTAATCTTTTATTCTGAAAATGTTTTCAAGAATTTCTTTTGAATGGATTGTTCCAGACATAAAGACTATTGCTTTTGTTTTTGAAAGGAGATCATTTATTTTGTATGAAAGATCCGTGCTTACAATTTTAACAAATAAATTTTCGTCCTCCTTCCTATAAGTCAGATAGACTCCTTCAGATGCTCCAGAGAAATTTTTTGAGGTTTCAACTGCTTTGTTTGAATAGTTTAGTTCGTCGATAGAAATTTCTGTTTGAAGATCGGAATCTGAACCTATTATCTGAAGAATTTTTTTTATATTTGTCTCATCTATCCGGAATATCTTTGATTCGTCAACACCTGTTGCCCTCTTGTTTTTCTCTTCTAGATTGATTAACAAGAGTATTTCTCTTATTGATTCTTTTGAAGAAGATTGTTCGACAGCCAGTGTTCCTAGTGCATTTGAAAGTCTTGTTAGATTTAATTCCGACTGCTCGAAGAAACTATCTAAAAAAACATCTGATTCGTCGATGATATCCACTTCCGTTTTGGGTTTTCTTCCGAGTGATAATTCAGAAATGTATTTTGCGGAATTGAAGATTATCACATCTGCTTTTTTATAAGCTAGATATTGATCATAATATGAGCATCCTGATTTTCTGTGATAAAAAATATATTTCTTTCCGTCACAGCCCTCGTATTCATATTTTTTTGAATCAGTTAGGTGATTTACTCCATATCCTGATTGTATTATTGGGCTCCAGTGAGGATTTGATGGAGCAATAGAGATTCTTCGTAGTTTTTTTAGGTCTCCAATTTCCTTACTTCTTATGAAGGGGTTCGCCTCATAGTATTCTTGAACCTGTCTAAAATTTTTTTCATTTATTTTAATTGTATCTGGGAGAAAAGGATCTGCACAAGAGGCTCCTGATTTTATTATGGAATCGTGATTATCTCTCCCAGTGATCATAGCAATTTTTAATTTTTCTCCGAGAAGACTTATGATTTGTTTCTTATGAGAATAATCTTTCTCGTATTGTGTTTGAAGGGTTTTTACAGGGACAACTACAGATGTTTTCCCCAAGAGGCGTGCGAGATTTAATGCTATTGCGCTCTTCCCTGTTCCACAGGCTCCGTGAAGAAATATTATTTTCTTTCCTCCCTTTATTAAAGAATGAATTTCTTTGACCACATCTTCTTGTGATTTCCCGTTAGAAAACATTAAAGGGTCTAAAGTAGAACCGTCCTCCTGAAGACTCCAGAAATCTTTTTCAAAGATGTTTTCCATCTTATTTGAAGAATCTTCTTTTAGAAATTCAAGAGACTCTGAAGTTTGTAATTTTTGTTCACTTCCTTTTTTACTTAATCCAAGAAGCCTTCCCGAACTGTCGAATACTAACTTTCCCATAAAATTATTTATATAACAAGTTTAAAAAATCTGCCATAAGAGATTGTTTAAAGTAGGAAAGAGAGGGAAATAAATTCCTACTTAGACTTTCGGTGTTAAGCCTCTTTTGTCTCTCCGAATTCGAAATAAGTTTAGATTCATTCCAAACATAAGGGGAAACCGAAATAATTTAAGTTTGAATTTATGAAAAGAGAAATTTTTCGAGCCAAAAAAGTAGCTTATTTATTATAATTAATAGACCACATGAGTGTTTAAATAGTTGCCAATTATTTTAGAGATAATATGAAGGTAAGTAGTTTATTATATGTTGAAGATGATAAAGCGTGGCGTGAGACTATCCAGCGTCAATTTAGTAGTGCTATTTGCCAGAATGTAGAAACTGCTGAAGATTATCTATCTGCTTTGGAAATGATTCAAAGAAGAAAATATGATTTAATAGTTATGGACGGACTTGAGGGGGATTGTTTTGTGCTCAATAAAGAATTACAGGGTATGCCTCACGGAGATGTTGTCATATTCTCTGGAGATGATAGAAATAAGGGCAGAGCTGAAAAGGTAGGTATTCCTTTCTTCAAAAAACCTAATGATTTAGACAGACTGATAGAAACATATAAAGATTAATTGCTCCATTTATTTAGATTATTTTTCTCGACTGAAAGAGTGGTCTTGCTTATTTGATAATTAGGACTTACATCTCTTCAAGAATTTCTATGCCAAGAAGTTTCAGTGAATTCTTAAGTACCTGTCTAAAAGACTGAATAAGTGCTAGTCTGAATGCCTCTTCTTCCGATCCGATGACCTTACAAGAGTGATAGAACTCATTGAAAATCTGTGCTAGCTGGTAAGAGTAATTTGCTATAATAGATGGGTTTAGAGTTCTGTGTGCTGTTAAAACTATCTCTGGAAAATCTTTTAATTTTTTGGCAAGTGCGATTTCATTTTCTTCTAGTTCGTGAACTTCGAATTTTTTTTGTTCTGATGCTTTCTCAAGAATTGAACTAGCCCGGGCATAACTATAAAGTATGTACGGTCCGGTGTCACCCTCGAAGGATGTGAATTTCTTTAGATCAAAAACTATATTGTTCGCTCGATTGTTTTTCAAATCCCCATAAAATATTGCGGCAATCGCTACTTTTAGAGCTCGGTCTTCCAACTCTTTCTTGGATATTTTTTTTGTCCTTTTGGCAATCTCTTTTCGTGTAAGAGAAGTTGTTTCTTCTAAGACGTCTTCCATGAAAACAGTTTTACCTT
>JAHJRR010000021.1 GCA_018830685.1 Nanobdellota archaeon | reverse complement strand
TACAAAAATAAAAAGCTCTGGTCTGTTCAAACTGAAGCTATAAAAAAGATTAAGGAATCTTTGGCTAAAGGAAATTCAAGAGCATTGATTCAAATGGCAACTGGTTCTGGAAAAACTTTTACTGCAGTTAATATCTGTGAAGACTTAATTAAAAACGGAAATGCTCATAGAATTTTATTCTTAGTAGATAGATCTAATCTTGGAGAGCAAACAGAACAAGAATTTGAAAATTTTGAAGTTCCGGGAGATGGAAGAAAATTTACTGACTTGCATAATCTTCAATTATTAAAGGGAAATAAAATAAGTGAATCTACCAAGGTTTGTATCTCTACAATCCAGAGGATGTATTCTATACTTAAAGGGGAAAAGTTAACTGATGAACAAGAAGAAGATGAAAAGTTCATCGACGCATTATCTGGAGAGTATGAAAAATTAGAGTATAACCCCAAGATTCCAATAGAGGAATTTGATATAATTATTGTTGATGAATGCCATCGGTCGATTTACAAATTATGGAGGCAGGTCTTGGAATATTTTGATGCCTTTTTAATTGGCTTGACCGCCACTCCTTCCAAGAGCACAATGGGATTTTTTAATAAAAATTTGGTGATGGAATATGGACATGAAGAAGCTGTTGCAGATAATGTAAATGTTGATTTTGATGTTTATGATATTCGAACTAAAGTTACAAAAGAAGGAAATGTTATCCCAAAAGGAGAGACGATTCTTAAAAGAGATAAAAGAACAAGGAAAAAAAGAAGGGAGACTCTTGAAGATGAAATCCCTTATAATGCAGAAGAGCTTGATAGAAAAGTAGTCTCCAAAGATCAGATAAGAACAATAATAAGGACATTTAAAGATAAGATGTTGCCGAGTGTTTTTCCGAATAGAGACTGGGTTCCTAAAACTTTAATTTTTGCAAAAGATGATAGTCATGCAGAAGATATTTTAGAAATTGTTCGAGAAGAATTTGGAGAGGGAAATGATTTTGCAGTTAAGATAACATATAAGTCGGAGGGGAAGAACCCAAAACAATTAATTAAAGATTTTAGAACATCTCCTAAACTTAGAATTGCTGTTACAGTGGATATGGTTGCAACAGGGACTGATATAAAACCTCTGGAGATAGTATTTTTTATGAGGGCTGTCAAGAGTAGGTTATTGTTTGAACAAATGAAAGGTAGAGGAGTTAGAGTTATGAAAGCAGAAGATTTTAAACAGGTCACTCCCAATGCAGTTAAAGAAAGATTTGTTATTGTTGATGCCGTTGGTGTTTTAGATAATAAAGATTTAAATGAAACTTCACCATTAGAACAATTAGGTAGGAAGATTTCTTTTGAGAAATTGATTAAGTTGTTTCAATATGGAAAAAATAAGTTGAAAAAAGCACATGTTTCTTCAATGGCTTCAAGGCTTTCCAGATTGGAAAAGAGATTGACTGAAAAACAAAATAAGGAGATTGAAAATATTTCTGGAAAGAAGTTAAGTGATTTTTCGAAGGGGTTTGTATTGGCTGTTGATGAAGATAAGATTTTGGAAGAAGCTCATGAGAAATTTGGTTATGAACCTACGAATATTCAAATTGAAGAAGTTGCGAAGGAGAGAATAAAGAATGTTGCCTTGGAATTCACTAAAAACCAGAAGCTGTTGGAAAGGCTCCCTGAAATTAAAAGGGAAACAGAGATAATTCTTGATGATGTTACTCTTGATGAAGTCGAGTATGCTGGATTCTCTGAAATTGCTAAAGAAAAAGCAAAAGAAGTCGTTGGTTCTTTTAGAGAATTTATTCAGAAAAATAAAAATGAGTTAGATGCAATTCAAATTCTGTATAAACATAAAGGAAAAATTAAATGGAAAGATCTCAAGAGCCTTTCCGAGAAAATTATATCTCCCCCTTATGGACTAACTACCTCGAGGCTTTGGAATGCTTATAAAAATCTAGAAGAAGGGAAAGTTAAAGGGCTTTCAAAGTCAGAGAGAATAGCAGATTTTATTTCTCTTCTTAAGTATGAAATAGAAAAGACAAAAGAACTTGAGCCCTATCTTGATACAGTTGAAAAGAGGTTTAGGGAATGGCTTGCAACACAAAAGGAGAGTGGTGTTGAATTTACAAAAGAGCAGTTGTTGTGGTTAGAGAAGATAAAAGAGAATATCTCGACAACAGCAGAGATTGATAATGAAGATTTTGAAAGAGGAAAGTTGCAGCAAATGGGGGGTTTGGGCAAGGCCGTCGTCGTCTTCGGTGGAGGAGAGAAGTTTGGAAAGATTGTTGAGGGGTTGAATGCGAGGGTTGGTGGGTGATTGGGAAAATACCGGCGGGGATTTGGAATTAAAGAATTAAATGAGAAGTGCGGGGGATGATGGAAAACGAAAAAGTAATTAATAAGATTAAAGAAATAAAAAATTCATTTAATGAATTAAAGAAAAAACATCACTCAGAGGGAGAAAAGGAATTTGAATCTCTAAGAGATTTAATTAAAAGAATAATTGATAGGATTTATCCAGAAAAAGATGCTAAAGATTTAAAGAATCGGTTAATTCATAAATCTTGGGTAATTACTGGAAATGAAAGAGATGAATATTGGCAAGATTTTTATCAGACAAAGATAGATTTATCATTAAGAGTAATAAATACAATATTAGAAGAATATTACTTGTTCAAAATGGATACATCAAATGCTCTAAATGGAACAAGTTCAAATAAAATTTGGAAATAATTAAGATGGATGAAGAAACAAAAAGAAGAATAATTAACGAAGTAAAAAAAAGTGGGCATCCAACAAGCATTAAATCTTCATACATTTTAAATAAAAGTGGATGGTTTGTTAAGAATTCTCCTCGGTATTTTGATAGAGAAATAAAGAAATATAGGGAGTTGGACATCCTCGCCCAAAAAAATTCTTTTCTTTTTCAAAAATCAGTAGATTACCTTTTAATTGAATGTAAAAAAAATTCTTCCTGCCCTTGGATTTTTTTTAAGCAAAAAAGGAAAAACAGAAGTGTTTATACTTTGAATATTGCGGAAACAACAGAAGGTAGAATTTATGATGCATTGAAAAAAAATAAAATATTTGAAAAGCACCCCTATTATGATAAAAATTTTTCTACTTATTATTTTGTAGGATATAAAAATCAAGGGAAGGAAGAAGGGAGGGAAATTGATGTGGCAATAAATCAAACCACAAGTGCATTATATTTTTATATAAACCAGTTAATAGATTTTGCAGAAAACAACAATCAAAAATTAGTTTATCCTTCTTTTTATTACCCATTAATTGTTTTTGAAGGGGATTTATTTGAAGTGGAAATTGACGGGGTGGATATAGAAGTTAATGAAACTAACCATGTTTCGCTTTTAGTTGAACAAGAATTAAAAGAACCTGCAATAATGGGAACATTAGATATTAATAAAAAATTTCCTTTATTTTCAAAACAAATTATTATAGATATAGTAAAATTAGATTATTTGGAAGAATACCTGAAAAATCTCAAATTAAAAAACAAAGAGCCAATAAACAAAGATGACCCAACAAATTAACCTCTTACAAAACTGGAACCAAGAAAATCTAAAAGAAGTTTTACTCACTTTAGAAAGCGGCGGAAGACCGACGGGCGGAGCACAAAAAGAAGGAATCCCGAGCATTGGCGGAGAACACCTTAATTATAATGGGAAATTCAATTTTGAAACTATGAAATTTATTCCCGAAGATTATTTTAAATCTATGAATAAGGGGATAATCAAAGAAGATGATGTGCTAATTGTTAAAGACGGGGCGACGACGGGAAAAACCTCTTTTGTAGATAATAATTTTCCTTATGAAAAATCTGCAGTTAATGAACATGTTTTTATCGCAAGAGCAAATGAAAAAATTTCTCCTAAATATTTATTTTATTTTCTCTATTCTATCGAAGGACAAGACCAATTAAAAAAAGCAATTACTGGTTCTGCACAAGGCGGAATAAATCTTTCTATTCTTGATAAAATTTATGTGAGGTTCCCTTCTTCGCTCCCCCTCCAATCCCGCATCGTCTCCGCCATAGAAACACAATTCACAGGACTTGACGACGCTGTTAAATCACTAAAAGCAGTTAAGCAAAAAATCCAGCTCTACAGGAAGGCTGTTTTGAAAAAGGCTTTTGAAAAAGGGGAAGAAGTTGAACTGGGAAAAATATTTGAAATTATTATGGGGCAATCTCCTCCGTCAGAATTTTACAATAGAAATAAAAAAGGTAAACCTTTTTTTCAAGGCAAAAAAGAATTTGGAAACAGATATCCGAGAATAGAAATTTGGACAGAGAAATATAACAAGGAAGCAGAAAAGGGGGATTTATTATTATCTATAAGAGCTCCGATTGGACCTTGTAATATTGCCCCTGAAAAATGTGCTATTGGGAGGGGTATTGCAGCGATAAAAGCAAACAATGAAACTGAATCACTTTTATTATTCTACTTAGTTAAATTTAATGCGCAAAGATTAGATAGCAAGGGAACAGGAACAACATTTAAAGCAATTTCTAAAACTTCTCTTAATTCTTTTCTTACAAATATCCCCCCTAAAAAAGATTGGGAAAAAATCATCTCCGCCATAGAATCATCCTTCTCCGTAATCGACAAAGTTGAAGAAATCGTTGATAATTCTCTAAAGAAAACAGAACAGCTAAGAAAATCAATTCTGAAAGTTGCTTTTGAAGGGCGGTTGGTGAAATGAC
>JAHJRR010000020.1 GCA_018830685.1 Nanobdellota archaeon | reverse complement strand
TAAAGGAAAAATTAAATGGAAAGATCTCAAGAGCCTTTCCGAGAAAATTATATCTCCCCCTTATGGACTAACTACCTCGAGGCTTTGGAATGCTTATAAAAATTTAGAAGACGGAAAAGTTAAGGGGCTTTCAAAGTCAGAGAGAATTGCTGATTTTATTTCTCTTCTTAAATATGAGATAGAAAAGACAAAAGAACTTGAGCCATATCTTGATACTGTTGAAAAGAGGTTTAGAGAATGGCTTGCAACACAAAAAGAGGGTGGTGTCGAGTTCACAAAAGAGCAGTTGTTATGGTTAGATAAGATTAAAGAGAATATCTCGACGACAGCTGAAATTGACAATGATGATTTTGAAAGAGGAAAGTTGCAGCAAATGGGGGGTTTGGGCAAGGCCGTCGTCGTCTTCGGTGGCGGAGAGAAGTTTGGAAAGATTGTCGAGGAGATAAATTTGAGGGTTGGTGGGTAGGGGATGGCAAAGGGTGAAAACGCCAAAAGAAGAATAAAAATTCCTCAGAATATTGTAGATGAAATTATGGTTTTGTGTAAGCGTAAGTGTTTTTGGTGTGAAACTCAAGAACCCACTAAAATACATCATATAGATGAAAATTCCTCAAATAATGAGCAAGATAATCTTTGTCCTTGTTGTTCAATATGTCATGAGAAATTCCATTCAACAACACCTTTCGCTAGAAAAATAACTCAAGAGGAAATAAAAATGAGGAGAAATAATTTTTATAGTAAACAATCTTTATTTAAAATAGAAATATCTGGAGAATTGAACGAAATAAAACCTTCAATAATTAAAATTGAATTAATAAAAGAAAATGTATGACAAAGAACAAATAGAACAATTTCATAAGAATACAATTGAAGATTATAATAATAGCTTAATCGTAGAAGATATTGTTAAAGTAAATCTTATTGAAAAAACAGACGGGTCATTTGTACAGATTGGAATAAGACCTATTATTAAAGAAGACATGTTTGTATATAAAAATTGGCATCCTTCACTTCCTTCTATTGGAATGGATGTGGCAAATGGTGAAAGAGATTTTTTGATAAAAAATATTTTAGATAATAAAAATGTAAAAAGGATAATTTTTAATAAAAAAGAAATTAGTGATTTTCCAAAGCATGCTTATGATTTTAATAAAGCAACTATTCTAATTTCTCTTGATTTTTTTATGGGGCTCCATAAAGAATTTGTTAGAAGAATTGAATATAAAGATCATAAGACTATTCTTGATTATAATTATAATCTAGTCTTTGTTCCGGGAGAGATAATGAGTGGAAAAATGATAATTATTAGTGAAGACGCTATTTTGTGGGAAAAGGAAAAATTTCCGAATGAATTTACAGAAAAAGATGAAAAGGTTGATGTTAGAGTAGTACCTGCTAAACAATTTGGAAAAGTTGATATTACCATAAGGAGTGTTAATAAAATAAAACGTTTTGACCCAAAATTAATTAAAATTTTGGAGGTTAGAGAAAAACCTAAAGGGGAAAGAATAGATGGCTAGAAGAAGAAAATTAGTTAAATTTAATGCAATCAAAACAATAAAAAAACCTGTAAAAGTTTCTTTTAGAACTAAATCTGGGAAACGAGTTTCTTTCAAAGCAACAAAAGTTATACGAAAGAAGAAACCTGTTCGTTTTTATGCAAGAAGATGAAGATTTACTTAGATTCATGTATTTTAATTTCTTATTTTTCAAAGCACAAGGAAGAGAGAAAAAACAAAAAAATAATCAATAAGACAATCAAACTAATGGAAAAGATAGAAGATTTAGAGATTTTTATTTCTTCATGGGGAATTGCCGAGATGATGAACGTTATGCTTTCAAGACAAAAACAAAAAAATGCTTTTGTTTTAAAATGTGAGTCAATGTTGCTGGGTAAAAAAAGAATAGGGAATCTTAAACTTAAAGTTCTTGAAATAGGAGGAAATAATAAAAATTATGATTTTGGAGAGTTTTTTTATGACATAAGAGAAATAATCTTAAAATATCATCCCGGAGTGGGAGATACCATCCATTCAGTTATTATGAAGAATAATGATATTAATCATATTTTAACATTTAATGAAAGTGATTTTGAAGATATTGAAGGAATTACGGTCTTGAATCCAAATGGAGTAAAATTGATAAAAGAAAAATGATACAACAAAAAACTAAACAACTACCAAAAAATTGGGAGGAAATTGAAAAAAATGGAAATAAATTCTATTTTGAATTTGAACCAGGGAAAGAAGAAAAGATTAAATTTATCAAAAATCCAAAAGAACCATTTGTTGGAAATGGAGGAGTCTTTGGAATTAAAGTTGATAAGTTATTTTTTGAAGAATTGAATGATAAAGAAAAAATAGCTGTTTTATGGCATGAATATTATCATAAATTATACAATTTTAAAAAAATGCCGATGTTAGAATTAAAGAGTATTTTTGGTTTAAGATTTAACTACAACTACTCCTTAGAATTTGAGGCAGATAAATTTTCTGCATTAAAAAATTCAGCGAATGATTGTTTAAGTTTTCTTAAAACGGGAAAAAGACTTTACAACGAAAATAAGGTAAGATATAATCCTAAGAAACATCCCTCCATTAAAGATAGAATTAAACAAATTGAAGAAATAAAAAATGACAAACCAAAAGACTAAACAAATTCCAAAAGGATGGAAAGAGGAAGAACTTGGAGAAGTTGCAGAATTTAAACGAGGTCCTTTTGGAAGTTCGGTTCAAAAATCTGAATGTATTACTAAGGGAAAAGATACATATAAGTTATATGAACAAGGCAATGTTATTAATAATGATTTTAATCGAGGAGTATATTATCTTTCTGAAAAAAAGTTTAAAGAACTTGAAAAATTTGAAATAAAAACAGGGGACATTTTAATCACTTGTGCTGGGACACTTGGGAAGATAGCAATAGTTCCAGAAGAATTTGAGAGAGGCATTATTAATTCAGTCTTAATGAGAATCAGAATAGACAAAAACAAAATAAACCGAGATTATTTTATTTATTTTTTTAAATCTTCTAATGTTCAAAATGATATTCAATCTAAATCCGCAGGGGTGGCAGTAAAGAATTTATTTGCAACAAGACTATTAAAAAAGTTTCAAATACCCCTCCCCCCTCTCCCCCTCCAATCCCGCATCGTCTCAGCCATAGAAACACAATTCACACGACTTGACAACGCTGTTAATTCCCTGAAAACAGTTAAGCAAAAAATCCAACTTTATAGAAAGGCGGTTTTGAAGAGGGCGTTTGAGAATTTTGATAAAAAGAAAATCAAAGAAATTTCAAAAAACATTCAGTATGGTTTAACATCTCAATCAAAGATAGATGCTAAAGGATTAAAATATTTAAGAATTACAGATATACAAAAAGGAAAAGTAAATTGGGAACAAGTCCCGTATAGTGTGATAACTGATAATTTAGAAAAATATATTTTAAATGAAGGAGATATTGTTTTTGCACGAACGGGAGCAACAGTTGGGAAGAGTTTTTTAATTAGAAATATTCCTGAAAAATCTGTTTTTGCTTCTTATCTTATTAGAGTTGTCTCAGATATTAATAAAATTATTCCTGAATTATTATATTATTACTTTCAAAGTCCGATGTATTGGCAAGAAATTGGATTTAATCAAAGGGGTATTGGACAACCAAATGTAAATGGGCAAATTCTTTCGGAAATGAAAGTTCCCTTACCAGATTTGAAAACTCAACAAAAAATCATCTCCGCCATAGAATCATCCTTCTCCGTAATCGACAAAGTTGAAGAAATCGTTGATAATTCTCTAAAGAAAACAGAACAGCTAAGAAAATCAATTCTGAAAGTTGCTTTTGAAGGGCGGTTGGTGAAATGAC
>JAHJRR010000019.1 GCA_018830685.1 Nanobdellota archaeon | reverse complement strand
AAGCTTCAATAAAAAGGATAAATCCTAACTATAAATATTACTATAATTCCAAAGCAGAAGGGGGGAAACGAGGAGTAATTTTTATCTATTTTTGATTAAAATGAAAAAGAAAAAAACAATAAAAATAAATTTTAAATATTTCTCTGAAGGTTTTAATCCAGAGAACAATTTTTTTATAAATAACCTTAGGAAGTTATATGATGTTGAAATAAATGACAATCCAGATTATCTTTTTTATTCTGTTTATCCGGAAATAAAAAACTCAAGAGATTTATCAAAAACAGGAGATTTTATTAAGAAATTATCTCCAAAAGTATACCTTTTATTAAGAAAATTTTACTCTAAGATTATTAATTTTTCCTTAAAAGATCGTTTACCTCTGCCTGAAGGAGATTATATAAAGATTCTTTATTCATCAGATCATTTGAGACCAGATATGAGTAAATGCGATTGGGCTTTTTCAGAATATTTTGAAGAAGAAATAAATAGTCCAAAACATATGAGGCTTCCAATTATGGCGAATGATTATCAGTTAAAAGATTCAGGAATCCCATCTATAAATAAAAAAATTGATTTTATTAAGACAAGAAAAGAAAAGAAAAAATTTTGTAATTTTATTTATTCCCAAGAAATCAATTCTAGAAATAATTTTTTTAAAGAATTAAGCAAATATAAAAGAGTTGATTCTCCAGGAAGATGTATGAATAATATGCCCTCCATAAGCCATAAAAGTCCAAAAGAATCAAGGCTCTCAAAAAATTGGGTAGTAAACAAATTAGATTTTTTAAAAAAATATAAATTTACTATCTCCTTTGAAAATGCCAATTTATCTGGATATGTGACTGAGAAATTAACACATCCTATGCTTGTGAATAGCATTCCAATATACTTCGGGCATAAAGATGTGGGTAAAGAATTTAATACAAAATCCTTCATAAATTCTAATGATTTTAATAATATGAAAGATTTTGTAAATTATATAGTAAAAGTTGATAAAGATGATGTTCTTTATGAAAAAATCCTTAGAGAACCCTTCTACAAAGATAATCAGCTTCCAAGGGATTTAGATATAAAAAGAGTTTTAAAAAGATTTAGGGAAATTTTTGGAGATTAGAATGAAAAAATTAATTCATTTTAAAAAAATAATCTTCTCAAAAAGGAAGTATTCTGTTCTCTATTATTAATCTTCTTTCTCTATAATCTTGACGATATCTGTGAATGCCGGCCTAGTTATCAAGATTCCTGCAGTGATTCCGATTATCGTTGTGAATGCAAATCCCTTCAAAAGTCCAGCACCAGCCCAGAGGAGAGGGAACATGGCAACGATTGCAGTGAAGTAGGATCCCATAATTATTGTGAATGCTCTTTTCATTTTTTGTTTTAGGCTTAAATTTTCTCCTTGCTTGGATTCGTCCAAGATAATTATTTGTTGATCAATTCCAGTTCCAACAACAATTAAAATTCCTGCTATGCTCGGAAGATCTAGATTCCATCCAATTAGAGATGCTATTCCCAAGATGATTATGATTTCGGATATGCTTGTGAGGATAAGGGCCAGTGAAGACTTTATATTTCGGTATCTTGCAAACACCACAAGGGCTACAAGTGCAAGAGAGGCTACTCCCGCGAGCAAGATGACTCTTGAAAATTCGTTTCCTAGGAGAGGTGAGATTGTGTCTAGTTTGATTATTTCTAATTTGAAAGGAAGACTGCCTGTAATCAGAATTGTTTGAAGATGATGCATTTCTTCTTCTGCCGAGACTATTGCCTCATCTCTTGTTTGGCCTGTGGCACTTCCAGAGATTGAAATTTGGGTTACTACTCTTCCCTTCAGACCTTCACCAATAAGAAGGCTGTCAACCAGAGCGTCATCGAGATATAAATCAAGAGGCAATTCAAGGTATCTTCCAGAAGGCGTCGTTTGGGTTTCAAGATCTCTTGTTGCATCCGCGTGTCTTGTTGCAGCAGACTCTGTTAAGAATATTTCAAAACGGAAACCGCAAATCCACTCGTTCTCTGCTTGAGAGCATCTTTCAACGAAGGCACATCGAGAATCACGACAGACAGAAGAGATGTCCCTTTCTCCGCCAATGAAGACTGTTTCATTACCCACCTTTGCCTCGAATTTTCCTTGCTGTGAAATTAAATCTTGAAGATCTTTTGGATTTGCTCCTGCGACTTCAACAAGCATGAAATTATTTCCTTCTAAATCTGATACCTGTTTAACTTTTATGTCCGTAAGTCCGAACTCGTTCAGCCTGTTTTGAGTCATGTCTACGAGGTCTCTGGCTTCGCTTGAGGATAGATCCTTCTCCTCTGCTCGGACAAGTGCTCTGGAACCTCCAATAAGATCTAAACCTAATTTGATATTTGTTTTTGAAAGATCCTCAAGAGTTATTTCTGGCGCTTTATTTGTGAAAAGTATAACCTCCGAATCTGAAAATGTTAAATCAACACGTACAGATTCATTTGATAAAAATTTTGTCTGAATTATTTCAGAGTAATCAAATGTGTTTTTTATTTCAACACCGTCTATAGCAATTAGAATTTGCCCTTCCTTTATTCCCTGCTCGAATGCAAGGGAAGAAGGTTCCACACTAGTTATTAGAACTCCTTTCTGAAAATAACTTGGCGGTAATCCAAATATGCTTACAAGAGAGAAGAGCAATATTATTACTAATACCCAGAGCTTCCATGTAAGATTAATTCTCATTTTTATTCAGGCACCACCATTTTAGTATTGATACATTTGTTATCCAAGTATTCATTATGTCGAATCCTAGGCCGATTACAAGTATCAAGAAGATTTTTGTGAGAACTGCTGAGAAAGGCATTACGATAAGTAGTGCTGCTATGAGTGCAAGAAGAGATGTTAGTGTCATGGTCATTCCTGTTTTTAGTGCAGAGAGAAGTCTTTCATTAAGAGACCCTTCTTTTCGCTTGAGAACGCGATTGGTTAGAAGAATGTCTGTATCAACAGAATATCCTATTAACATTAAGAACGCAACGATTCCTGCAGTCGACATCTGTAGTCCGAAGATATTGAAAACCACAAGAGTCATTATTATGTCTGCGAAGGCTGAAAGGATAATTGCCAGAGAGGGTATGCTCTCTTTAAGATAGAAGAAAATGTTTATTGCGAGCGCGAGAAATGATGAGATGAATATGACGCTAAGAGATGGTCTGAAGAAAAAGAAGAGTAGTGTTGGAAAGATGGACAAAAATCCTGTGATGATTTTTGTTCTTGTAGAGTCCCCGAAGATTAAGAAAACTACCCACCCCATAAAGAGGAATGCTGTGAGGATTGCAAAGAGTAATTGATTGAAGAAATTTTCACTTAGGTCAGATCCAGTGAATTCTATGCTACTGTTTTCTTCGGTGAGATCATGGCCGAGATATCCTTCAACGAAAGTTGTTAGAGCTTCTTGATTCGAAGTTGATTCAATGACGACTGCAACGGGAATTCCTGTGAGGGGATCAGATATCTCTCTTAAAACGAAGCTGTCGACATTCTCAGATAAGTGGGTTCTTAGTCCTTCAATATCTAAAGACTCGTAAATTGTAATCGATGTTCCTCCAGTCAGAGAAATATCTTTGTAGATGAAATCACCAGTGGAAGAATAGAAAAATGCCAAATAAACAAAACAGAGTAAGAGGACTACTGCAGGAACTAACAAGAGGTACTTGTAATTTTTATCGTGGAACCTCCTGAATTTTGTTGCGAATTTTTCTTTGTTTTCTTCCATGTTATATGCGTCGGCTGGGAAACTCTCAAGCCCGCTCGGATTTTTAAATTTCTCCCTCGGAATCTCTTCTCGCGAACTTGCTCGGTCGAACCGTTCTCCTCCCGCTTTTGACAATGCGCCGGCCGGGAGTCGAACCCGGGCTATTTGCTTGGAAGGCAAATGTCATACCGTTAGACCACCAGCGCTACTCAACTATAAAAAGTATCTTCTTTTAAATGTTTTTTATTGAGGTCTAAATGCCCGAGACAGGATTTGAACCTGCGACCTAAAGGTTAGGAACCTTTCGCTCTATCCAGACTGAGCTACCCGGGCCATTGTGATGCAGATAAAAGGATTCGAACCTTTGTAGGCACTAAGCCAACAGATTTTGAGTCTGCCCCGTTTGACCGCTCCGGCATACCTGCATAATAAAGAAAACCATAGGTTTTCTTTATCAACCCTTCCTCTGAATTAGGCTCAAGGCTGATTTAAATTATCAAATTTTGTGAATATAAAAAGGTTTATAAAATGGAAATTTGTGTCTTTTATGAAGACGATCATAGTAGGTTGGTAATACCTGTTCCCATTCCGAACACAGAAGTCAAGCTTCCTACGCCATTTGTGTT
>JAHJRR010000018.1 GCA_018830685.1 Nanobdellota archaeon | reverse complement strand
CTCCTTCAAAAAAATAATCTAAAACTAAATCTCTAACACCCGTGTGGTATTCTGAAACACAAGATTCCTCAGATTTTTTCCACCCTTCGGGACAACCACAAACAGATGCTCTCTCAACCAAAACACCATCCAAACAATAATAAGATTTATCTAAAGAACATTTTCCGTAAAAAGTCCCATCGCCACAAGTAGGAACTACTCCATACCTCTCTTCTGAAAAAGCAAAAGAAGCTGCAAGAAGCGTCAAGATAAGAATCGAAACGAAAAAAATCAACACATAAAGAGTCTTAACGCTTTTGATAAACATAATAAATCTCTGAAACCTCCCAGGGCTAGAACCCCCATTAAGTGGAATTTGAACTTTTTCTTTATTCCTTTTTAGAAAATCCTCTTTTCCCATATTATTCCTCTAAAAACTAATCCAAATATAAAAACCTAACTATCACTCAAGATAAATGCCTGGCTTCCCAAGCTTCGCTTTTCCAGATTTATTACTAGGATCATATTTCTTCTTATCATTAACAGCATAGATTTTAACAGAAAGACCTGTCTTTTTTTCAAGCACTAAAGAATCCTCAAGATATCTCTCGAGCTCTCCAGGAATCACATAAACATAAAGAGTCTTAGCTGAACCCCCTTTTTCATTTAGAATACGGGAGATATTACTGACATCCCCAACAAGTTTTTCAATCTCAGCCTCTTTTTTATCTAAAGAAGAATCAATTTTTGATTCATCTGTCTCGGGCCAACTTGCAAAGCTAACAAATCCCTTCCCCCCAAGAAGTTTCCATAACTCTTCAGCAACAAAAGGACAATAAACACTGAGCATAATAACAAATTTCTTTGCAGATTCCTTATCTATATTTTTCTCCGAAAAATAATCAAACAATTGTCTAATCTTGATTACGGCAAGGTTGTGTTTAAAATTCTGAATATCTTTCTCAACAAGAGGAATCATCTTATTCAATTTACTCAAGACAGCTTTATCCTCCTTAAAAGACTTAATTCCTGAGAAATATTCGTAAACTCTCAAGACAAACTTATGACTTCCAAGAATAATCTTCTCGTTCCACATAATATCACTATCTGGGGATGCCGTACTAACCAGAGCCATCCTAAGAGAATCCGCCCCATATTTCTCTATCATATCCAACGGCTCGACTCCATTCCCTCGAGATTTCGACATCTTCTCTCCATCCGAACCATGAACAATTCCCTGTGTAAAATATCTCAATGCAGGTTCATCAAATTCAATCAAACCGAGATCTTTCAAAAACTTTGTATAAAACCGTGCATAGATGAGATGCATTGTAATATGTTCAGGCCCACCAATATACTGATCAACAGGGCACCAGTAATCAACTTTTTTAGAATCAAAAATCTTCTTCTCATTCTTAGAATCAGCATATCTCAAAAAATACCACGAAGAATTCGCAAAAGTATCCATCGTATCAGTCTCTCTTCTAGCCTTCCCGCCACACTTAGAACATTTCGTATTCAACCATTTCTCATTTGTCAAAAGTGGATTCCCCTTACCAAATTTAACAACAGAAGGCAATTCAACAGGAAGCTCGCTCTCAGGAACAGGAACAATCCCACAGTCATCACAATAAACAACAGGAATCGGCGTGCCCCAATATCTCTGCCGTGAAATCAACCAGTCCCTTAATCTAAACTGAATAGATTTCTTACCCAACTTTTTCTTCTCAAGAAAACTTATAATTTTACCAATCGCATCTCTATTTTCAATGCCATCAAAACCTCCAGAATTAACCATAGTCCCCTCTCCAGTATAAGCCTCAGGAATCTGTCCATTTCTCTCATAGATTTCATAATCTTTAGGTTCAACAACAACTTTTATCGGAATACCATACTTCTCCGCAAAATCAAAATCCCTCTTATCATGAGCAGGCACAGCCATGACCATTCCAGAACCATAATCCGCTACAACAAAATTGCCTGCATAGATAGGAACATTTTTCTTAGTCAAGGGATTAACTGCATAACTTCCAGTAAAGACACCTTCCTTATCAAGGTCGCCCTCTCCACCAAGAGTCTTCATAGAAACGCTCTTTATCTTCTTAAGAAACTTATCGACATCTTTCTTTTGTTCATCTGTAACAAGCTCTCCAAGCCTCTCGTGCTGCGCAGACACCACCATAAAGGTAACACCATAAATTGTATCAGGTCTTGTAGTAAAAATCGACCACTTTCCTCCATTGATTTCAAAATCAATCTCAGCACCTTGAGACTTACCAATCCAGTTCCTCTGCAACTTCTTCGCCCTATCCGGCCAATCAAGTTTATTGAGACCATCTAAAAGCTCATCCGCATAATTCGAGATTTTAAGGAACCATTGCTCAAGATGCTTAATCTCAACACTAGTATCCTCATGCCTCCAACATTTACCATTCACAACCTGCTCATTCGCAAGAACAGTTTCACATTTAGAGCAATAATTCACGGGCGCCCGTTTCCTATACGCAACACCATTCTCTAACATCTTAAGAAAAATCCATTGATCCCATCGATAAAAATCGGAATCAGACGTATTCACAGCCCTACTCCAATCGTAACTCCATCCCATTGCCTTCTGTTGCTTCATAAAATTAGAAATAGATTTCTTAGTATACTCCTTAGGAGGCGTTCCAGCTTTTATCGCAGCATTTTCCGCAGGCAGACCCAATGCATCATAGCCCATCGGATAAAGAACGTTAAATCCTTTCAACCGCTTAAACCTAGCAAAAATATCTCCCAATGAAAAAACGAATGCGTGCCCCATATGCAATCCCGCACCAGAAGGATAAGGGAACATATCTAGAGCATAAAACTTCTTTTTCTTCTTATCTTCTTTCACTTCAAAAATTTTCCTCATTTCCCACTTCTTCTGCCACTTCTTCTCAATTTCCTTAAAATTATAATCGCCCTTTGACATTAAAAGAACAACTCTTAGCAATTTTTAAATATTATCCTCTAATAACAAAAAGATAATTCAAAGAAAACATCAAGGAAAACCAAAAAAAACTATTAATCAAAACCTAATTCCTCTCTAGTAACTTTTCCTATTTCGGATTTATCTATTCTCTTTATTGAATGCTCTTGAATAAGTCTTCTAGCAGAAGTATCCGGAAAAGAACCTGTGTAAAATACCTTTGCTTCTGGATGGAATATTAATAATTCAGCTACGTTATAATCGAATTGTGCTGAAGGAGTTTCATACCTATCTTTAGTGTTAGGCTCCCAGGGAACATTATCATCCAAAAAATATAATCTAGCTTTTTCATCACTTTCTAAAAAATCTTTAAACTCAGAAGTTGCCGTACAAAATCGGACGCCATATTCTTCTGGAACAACATTTCTAATTTCTTTTATTATCTCAAAGTCATCTTCCAGTATCAATAAATCAATCATTTTCTTGAAAGAGAAATAATGTTTTTAAATTTAATGCTTCTCAAGGATTTCAATCTGCAAAAGATTTCAATAAACACCTTCATAGATTATAGTCAAACTTTAAATATCATCCCATCTTATTAAATAAAATGAATAAAATAGAAGCACATCTTACTGGTGGAAGCATCTCAAGCAATTTTGCAGAAGCATTCTCTCTACATAAAAAAAGCAGCTTCGGAGAACCTGTAGGAGAAAAAGTACAATACTCCTTCTCAGAAGCCCTTTATCTTATTGAATCAAAAAGAATAGAAATCTTTCAAAAAAAGGACAAATTAACATTTAAAGAACTCTTCTCAAAATTACAAAGATTAGATAAAAGAATCGGAATAAAATATCCTGTATTCAAAAGCTTGAGAGAAAGAGGATATGTTGTAAAAACCGCCCTAAAATTCGGCGCAGATTTCAGAGTTTACGACAAAGGTTCAAGGCCAGGGAAAAAGCACGCCAAGTGGGTTACGTTTTGCGATCGTGAATCAAAATATTTCACATGGCATGATTTTTCTGCAAAAAACAGAGTCGCACACAGCACAAAAAAGAATCTTCTTTTAGCAATCGTCGACGACGAAGAAGACGTTAGTTACTACGAGGTCAGCTGGGTAAAACCTTGAGTTATCACTGAACAAAGGTCCAAAAGATTTTTATAGAGTTTACGATTATAATTTCTATGCAGGAAAGAAAATTGTCTCTAAATGAAGCATCAGAATGGGCAACAGAATATCTCGGAAGACCTGTTACTATTTCAAATATTTCTTATTTAATACAATATGCAAAGATAAAAAAATATCTGGAAAAATTAAATATACAAATAGATTTAGGGGAATTAAAAAATTATTACGATGAAAATGTTCTGAGAAAACAGGGACAATGGAAGCAAAAACTCGGCAATGACCTTAATTGGGGGCTTTCTTTTGCACATCTAAGAGAAGCAGATACAACCAAACACGTTCATCGCCTTCATCCATACAAAGGGAAATTCATTCCTCAACTCGTAGAATATTTTTTAGACTCTCAATTAAATACGTTTAAGAAAGAAATTTTTTTCAGGGAAGGAGACATTATTCTTGACCCTTTTATGGGAAGCGGAACTACTTTAATTCAGGCATCTGAATTAGGATTGCACTCTATTGGAATAGATGTTTCCGATTTTAACTGCCTGATTTCTAATGTTAAACTCGGGAAATATGATTTAATCTTATTAGGCAGGATAGCAAGAGATGTTTGTTTCAGGACAAGAGACTTTAGTCAAAAGATATTTGAGGATTCATTTGATGAACAGTTAAAAGAAAGATTGAATGGCTTTAATAAAACATATTTCCCAAATCCTGAATTTAAAAGAGATATTTTAGGGGGTAAAATAAAGGATGAAACCGAATATGGAAAAGAAAAGTTAAATCAATTTTTAGAAATAAACAGGAAATTTTTTGAGAGAAATGGGACAAAAAATAAGTCGGGATTATTAAATGAAAAAGAAATGAACGCCTTCCTGAACAAATGGTTTTCAAAAAGAGTACGACAGGAACTATTTTACTATATTAAACTTTTGGAAGAAATTCAGGATAAAAATTTAAGGAATGTCTTAAAAATTATTCTCAGCAGAACTGCCCGTTCATGCAGAGCAACAACTCATTCAGATTTAGCAACATTAACAAGCCCTCAGGTCGGACCCTATTATTGTAGGAAACATAAAAAATTATGCACCCCGATAAATTCAGTTGTAAAACATCTGATAAGGTATACTTATGACACAATAAAAAGACTAGAAGAATTCTCTAAAATTAAAAAAGATGTTCAGTCCGAAATAATTCACGGAGATTCAAGAGAGATAAATATTTTTGAAGGAATAAAGAAAAAGAATCCAAAATTTTACAAATTATTAAATAAAAAAAAGATAGATGGAATTTTCACTTCTCCGCCTTATGTTGGACAAATTGATTATCATGAACAACATGCCTACGCTTATGAGCTTTTTGGAATTCCAAGAAAAGATGAAAAAGAGCTAGGACCATTATCAAAAGGGCAGGGACAAAAAGCAAAAGAAGAATATGTCAGTGGAATAAGTCAGGTTTTAAGAAATGTAAAAAAGTTTGTAAAAGACGACGGGAATTTTTTTGTCGTCGCGAATGATAAATATAATTTGTATCAGGAAATAGCGAGGAAAAGCGGACTGAAAATTGTGGAGCAATTTAAGAGACCTGTTCTGAATAGGACGGAGCGGGACAGACAACCTTATTGTGAGATGATTTTTCGGATGATGAAGGTTTAATTAGAATTCGTCTTCAGAAAGATCAGGGATATCCAAAACTACTTTAATTTTTGCTCTAGATAAATAATCATCATAATTCCAAATACCTCTTTCTTCTCCACCGTAACAATTATTTATTATTTCTCCAATTTTCAGTATCTCCGAGCCATCGGAGATACCACAAAGTTCCAACTAAATGAATTATCTGAAAAAGTGTGCACATTTCACCTCCAGTCCCCTTGTGTCTTTTGGTTACCTCTTTTTCTCAGTCCAATTGAACCCGGATTTTTCCAT
>JAHJRR010000017.1 GCA_018830685.1 Nanobdellota archaeon | reverse complement strand
GATATAGTTCTCTAAACTCTTGATAAACAATCATTCTTTCTTCCATTGGCCGAGATCTAAATGCAGAACCTTTCAGTTGTCTCCTGTGAGATTCTGTTAGGCCTGTCTGATTATTGCTCATTTTAGTCAAAATCCTCTTCTCCTTCATTAAAAACATCTCTCTTTTCACGCTCCTCTTTCATTTTCTTAAGGTCTTCTATGGTCAAACTCTTCAATGAACTTGGGTCAAAATCCAGCCTCTTTGCAGATTCTCTTGGAATGCTTTGCGGTCTAGGAACATCATCCTTAACAATTTTTATTCCCAGGAAACTCTCTAATTTGTTCACTAACCTATAATCGTCCTCTGGTAAAATTCCTTGTTCTGCCATTCTAATCGCAGCTAGAGACTCAGAGATTTCATGAGCTAACTGCGCATGTGTCAACTTCTTAGATCTTCTTGCCCTCATAATAACCCAATGGAAATGATCTACCAAATCAGGTCGTAGCTTCATTTTCTTAGGCGCTCTGTCAATGTAATTTCTGTCAACAATATCTCTCAGGGTGGTTTCAGAATCCCCCTTTTCCTTATCTTCTTTAATAATCTTATTCTGGATAAAAATTTCCTTAAATGTCGCAGGCCTTTTCTCTGAATCTTTCAACTGCTGCGTTGTTGGTCTCCTTAATACAGGAATACCCCCTCCCGCAGAACAGTATTCACAAATCTTCTCAATCCCTTTAGAAGAGATAGCATCCATTAGCCTAGCCCTCTGACTAGACACTCCACAAACAAAACACTCTTCTGAATCCATATGACCAAGAAATAATTCGTCTTTTTTAATATTTATATCATGAAAAGGCACAATTAGTTGAGCCGTAATACGTCACCCTGAACAGGATCTTTGCCTAAATAAATTTCTAAGTCTTCAACAGAGGTAACTTCTGAAAGAACATGTCCATTAACAATCACTGAAGGGTAAGATTCCACCCCATACATAGAAATCATAGCCTCAAGAGAACTCAACTCGCTATCAACAGATATGGGTATAAGAACAATCTTAGAACCCTCTTTCTCTTTCAAATCCCGGAGAATCTTACTCCAAACATTCTGCATAGCCATCTCATTCACACTCGCATCTTTCCTATGATAAAGATACGTAACTACAGAGAATTCGTCCCCACACTGCTCCAACGTCTTCGTAGAGCTTACCCACAAAAGCGTTCTAAGCAAATCATATTTCCTATGCACAACTTCAATGTTCCCACTAAGTTTATTAGCTTCATCAATATTATCCAGCTCTTTAGATTCTAAGAAGATTCTATCTGCAAACGCAAGACTAGACAAAATAAGACTATCACAATTTGTATTTTCTAGAGATGCAATATTGTTCAGTGCAAGAACATCCACAAGAGAAATCTCAGAATTCTCGTAATATGTGTTAAGATCCTGAATCCTTGAATTTTCAATAGCCAAACCCATAAAAAGTCCAAAGACAAAAACTATAACAGTTAGTAAAAACGCTTCCCAAAAAATATTCTTTGGATTCCCTAGTCTAACCATTTTCTAACAATTTTATCTTCGTTTATATTACTTTCCATTACTTCGTTCCCCAAGAGGTTTTACCAGTTAAGATTTTGAAGAACGAGACGATTAAGAGTACTGGATATGCAAGAAGATAAAAGAACATGTAGAATACAACGTTGAGCAATCTATCTTTTCTGCCCTCCTCTCTGGCATAAGATAAAGCAAGCCCTATTAAGAATAAATTCATAATTATTGTTGCAATTCCAAAAAAGATCAGAATACTCGGAGTAAGATTGATGTCCCCAAAAGTGACTATTGCGGCTTGCGATTGAAGAGACAATGCAGTTGAAATATATCTGATAAAAATAGTCCTTCCAATTCTATATGCCAGAATGGATATTCCACAGAGACCTAAAAGCCAGTTGAATATAAAAAAGGGAAGGATAAATAACCCCAGCATACCTACTTTATTAGTCCCAAAATATTTCCGATATTTGTATATTGTTTGCATACCTCCAATATTCCACCTTATCCTTTGTTTGAACCAAATTCTAAATTTGTTCGGAACAATTGTGAAAACTCTCGCACTATAGCTCATCTTAATGGCGTAACCTTCTTTAACGAGATGCCATGTAATCTCAATATCTTCTGTAAGATTCTTACGGTCGAATCCTCCAACGTGATCAAACGCACTCTTCCTATAAACAGCCAACGGACCAGGGGTAACATAAACTCCCTCGACAAAACTCAAAAGTCTTCTCATAAATACAATCATTTTATATTCTATTGCCTGGACTTTCTCAAGAAACTTCTTTTTATTATCTGCAATAACAAGTGAAGTAACCGCCCCGACCTTCTTGTCATCAAAATGACCAATCATATTGTAAATAGAATCCTTATCTGGGTAAGAATCTGCATCTGTGAAACCAATCAATTCTGTGTCAACAAATGTCGCCCCATAGTTCTTTGCCCCCGCCGCATTCCCTGTATTCTCTGGAGTCTGAACAGCAATAACTTTCTTGTATTTCTTAACATATTCTTGAATGAGATTCCATGAATCGTCTGTGCTACAATCATCAACAACGATAATCTTTTCAATAGGGTATGTCGCCTTGAGCAAAGATTCAATAACCTTTCCAATACTGGCCTCTTCATTGTAACAACTAACTACCATAGACAGAGAATATTTTTTAGTTACTTTGGGAGAATATAGCATCTTCCTTTTATTACTCAAAAAAATGAGGGTATAAAATACAAGAAAATAAATCGAGATAAATGAATATGTGAGATAGACTATTGTAAGGAGGTCCATCAACCGTCCCTCCGAATCACCTCATCACCGACGCTAAAATAGTCGTAGAACTCATCACTCAAACTCAATTCATGCGTGTGCCCCGCTCTTTTTCTTTTTATAAGTCCTAATTCTGTAAATCGTTTTATATGATCATAAGCTTTATTTCCTCTAATTTTTATTATTACTGATTGTTTCATCGGTTGCTTGAATGCAATAATTGCAAGAGTTTCTTGCTCCGCTTTCGTGAACTCTGAAGAACCTGTGGCAAGTCGATTGACTATCTTTGCGTATTCTGACCGCACATCCATTTTCCACATTTCTTTTCCAGGTTCTCCTTTAGTAATTATTTCAATGGCAGAATTCCTATTCTCATATACTTTTTTTAGTTTCTCAATAACTTCTCTAATTATAATCGGATTGAGATCCGAAAGCGTGATTATGTCTTTGATATTGAGGAATCTACCAGAGACAAAGAAAATAGCCTCCAACCTCTTCAAATCTTCCTCTTCACTTTCTCTATCTATCTCGTCAAGGGTTTTAGAGGAAATATTCCTAACCAAATTATCTTCTCCCATTACAAAAATACTCCTGCAGACGTTTTAAATCTTATCAATCCCAAGTTATTTATAAGAATCTAGCCAAGAATTTACATGAAAAATCTAAAATCTTTATTAAAGCCAAACGTCTTATTTTTTCTCCCAGTTTCTCTATTCTTTATTATTAAGCTCTCACAAATCTCGTATAAATTCAGCGATGGATTCACTTATATGTATATGGGGAATCTCGTTTTGGAAGGGCTTGTCCCGTATAGAGACTTTTTCTTAGCAAATCCTCCACTCCAGATTTACTTTATGGCATTAGGCCAAATTTTCGTTGGAGAAAATTTTCTTCTGTTGAAACTTATACCTCTTTTTGCAACAATTGGAAGCTCTTTTTTTATCTACGGCTTTATGAAAAGAAAATTTGGAGATATTCAAGCACTAACAGCCTCAATACTTTTCCTTTTTAGTTTTCTAATCCTTCTAACAACAGACTACTCTACAGGAATCCATCTTACATTATTTTTCACATTAGGAGCAATATACTTCACTGGAGAAGAAAGAGCATTCCTTTCAGGAGTTTTCGGAAGCCTTGCATTATTAACAAGAATCTATGCCATCTTTCCCCTAACAGGCATTGGAATATACTATCTAATTTATAGAAGGGAAAAATTCCTCAGTTTTTCTGCAGGAACTCTCTCACTATTTTTTCCCGTAAGTCTAATCTTCCAGATAATTTCTCACGGGGCGTACCTTGATCAAATATTATTCTTCAGATTAAATTTAGTGTCGGGCATAGGGCTTTCAAAATTAAAAATAATTACATTCTTTATTATGAGAGATTTAACCCTAGTTTTCGGAACTCTATTCTACATGATATTCTGCAAGAAGCGAAGAGAAATGCTAATAATTCTTGCAACAGGTCTGTCACTAATCCTCTACACGGTCTACTCAGATATTTATTATCTCTACTTCGGGCTAATTATTGGTTTCTTAGCAATGTTTACAACACGATTCATCTTCTTATTCAAAGAGACAATTCATTTCAAGAAAATCTTAACTTTATTCTTAATAATTCTAGTTGTTACTAATTCCTATTTTTATGTTGAAAATTATGGAAGCAATTCGGAGATAGTTTTTACAGAGGACTTAGTACAATTTGTAAAAGAAAATTCGTATGAAAATCAAACAATTTACGGGAGCTTTGAGATAGCTCCCTTAATCTCGCTCATCTCAAACAGACGTCTTGCAGGGAACATGGCTGACACTAATCCAAAGAATGTCTTAACAAATATAATAACTATAAACGATATAGAAGAAAAAATCTCCGGAGTCAAATTTATAATCGTAAAAGCAAACATTCTTCCTGGGGGAGGGATAACTGGATTTGATGCATCGACTCCCTCCGAATATATAAACGCACATTGCACTGTATCCAAAGTTTACCCTGTTGAAAAAGATTATTCTAATAATGCTGTTCTAGTCTTTGATTGTGAAGAATCTAAAACTTCAACTCAAATCTAAGTATTGCTCCGATCCCACCCATGTTCAAGAACTGTTCTCCCTCGGTAATTTCTGTAGAAATAATCTCTATTTCAGAACCAATATTCTCTGCCAGCTTTATTAGTTCTTTAATTTTTTGCTTAGGAGTATTTGAAGATAAGAATAATATTTCTACAGCTCCATTCTCGAGCGCAACTCTAACATTCTCCTCTCCAAGAGCCGTCTTATCTGGACGCTCTCCAAGACTCTCGAAGAATCTTTCAATACTCTTTTTTTCAAGAGTCCTCTCATGATTAATAAGAATGTCTTGTGCCTTCCCAACAAGTTCAGAAAGCCCTGACGCAGAACTATCTCCAAGGTCTAGTCTACCAAGAATCTTATCTTGTAATGATCTTGTCATATACTCTCCGTCGATAAATTCATCTTTAGTTGGAATTGGACCTCCGATAAGAATTCCTTTAAGTTTGGGCATTTCGAAAAAATTAGTCTTCATCTCTTCTGCAATTCTTTTGTAAAAATCCTTTGTAAGCCCTTCAGTAATTCTGTGGAACCTTTGAGAGCTCTGCCCACCCGCACGAATTTTACTTGGAATACCTGAAGTCATTTTATGTAGAACATCTATTCTTTTCCCCTCAAGAACTCCTATTGTAGCCTCCTTCCTATCCATCACCAACAATCCAAAAACTTCTGAAACCTCCAATAGTGCCAATAAGGGGTCTAAGATAAATTCTTTATCACATCTGTACATTCTAGTATTCAAAGCTTCTGAAGGTTCAATATCCCAAAGTTGCAAATCTTCTTGCCCTTCAATCTTAGAAACATTTCCACAAAAAATTGCAAGCCCGTTTTCAGGAGTCTTATTATAATCTTTCAAATACCGAGTAATCTTATCAAGAGCATTACCGACATTCTTTCTAGTAGACGTAGATTTAATATTCTTAGCCGTTGATTTCTCTGCCTCAAGCTGATCTGCAACAACATAAATATTCTGCCCTACAGGAATGTAAACAGTGATAAGCTCGGTAGCTCTACCCTTGTATTTCTCCAATTCCTCAACAATATCTCTTAAGTCAGATTTCTCAACTTGAACCATCTTAAACTAAGTTATGGGCTGTTTTTAGGTCTTTTGAATATCTCTCAAGATTTTTTGGAATATTAATGCCTTCTATTTCATCTCTCAATCCAATGCCGGCATCTTTCTTCCTTTTCCAAACCTCTCCATTAAAATCAATTATTCTCTGAACATCAATCAATTCGGACTTTCCAATCTTTGCTTTTGGCCACTCTGATTTCAGCAAGTCTATTTCCCTGTCCTTAGCAATTGTGGTCGTAACCTGGGGAATTATTGGATAAAACAAGTATAAGAGACGCTCTAACAAGAAATGGAGAGTATACTTTGCAGAATCATTCTCTGCCTTTGTAAATTTCCCCTCGGAATTATACACTCTTGCCTTAACAAGTTCCACATAATTAGAAGCAAATTTATCCCAAAGAAAACGCCTAAGTCGCGTTGCAGGATTGTAAAAATCATAATTTTCATAATTAGTACCACAAAATTCAGTCAACTCTTCCATGTAATCAATAAACAATTTATCTAAATCAGTAAGTTCTGGTTTCTTAGATGGTTTATCAAAGAGTGCAACAAACTTAGAAATATTAAGCAGTTTAGTGAGCGTCTTCATTTCTGCTTTTATCCTCTCGTTGGAGCATTTCATATCTTGTTTTGACAGGTCGCCTTCCGTCGCTGCCCACAATCTTATTGCCTCAGCACCATAATCTCTTATAAGATCCTGCGGATTAACTATGTTTCCCTTACTTTTAGACATCTTATAACCCTTCTCGTCCACGATATGTTGATTAATCCAGACATCCTCAAAGCACGGTTTCCCAGTTTCCAACCAGCCTCTAAGAATAGAATAGTAAAGCCAGGTTCTTATAATCTCTTTTCCTTGTGGCCTTAGAGAAGCAGGATAAGCTCTTTTGAAAAAACTATCATCATTTTTGTACTTCAAAAGAACCAATTCTGAAATAGAAGAATCCATCCAAGTATCAAGAACTCTCTCTTCTCCTTTCCACACAACATTAAAATCTTTAACTTTTCCAATTATCTTTCCTTCTTCAAGAACATTATCTTC
This sequence comes from Nanobdellota archaeon, assembly GCA_018830685.1. GTDB lineage: Archaea > Nanobdellota > Nanobdellia > Pacearchaeales > GW2011-AR1 > ASMP01. The sequence continues at coordinate 5,340 of JAHJRR010000017.1, read as the reverse complement.
TGCTTGAGGCTTCTCTTTCCACGGCTCGTGATACTCGCCATCGTTAGCCAAAGCAAAAATTTTCTTTCCATTTCTCTCAGAATTCCAAATCGGAATAGGCGTAGCATAAAATCTTCTTCTTGAAATCGGCCAATCAATAGAAACAGATTCTATCCAGTCATCAAGTATCTTCTTCGAATCTTCAGGAAAGAACTTTATTTTCTTAGCAATACTAGAAATATCTTTTTTAAATTCAACCTGTTTAAGATAAAATTCGGGCATTTCTATGAATTCTATTTCAGCACCTGTTCTTTCTGAAATTGGCGTCCTATGAACAATGCTCTCCTGGCTCTCAAGCAAACCATCTTTTTTTAATTTGTCGATTATAGTCTGTCTGGCATCTCTAACTTTTAATCCCTTAAGAAAACCTGCATTCTCATTCATCTTGCCTTCCTTATCAATTGCAATCACCGGTTCTAGATTCTGTTCTCTAAAAAACTGGATATCCGTTAAATCGCCTGCAGAACACATCATAACTAAACCAGTTCCCTTATCAATTTTAGCGAAAGGATGCTCTATAATCTTAACCTCTTTCCCAAATAAAGGCGTCACAACACTTTTACCTTTAAGGTGTTTATATCTTTTGTCTTTTGGATTATACAGGACTGCTCCGCAAGTACATATAAGTTCAGGCCTAGTAGTTCCAATCAAAACTTCCTCACCAGTCTCCTTAACCTTCCACTTGATATTATTAAATAGCGAGTCTACATCCTTATATTCTACTTCAGAATCAGCAATAGCCGTCTGCAACTTTGTATCCCAGTTACTTATTCTTGTGGCTTCGTACACCAAACCTTTTTTGAACAAGTCAATAAATGTCCTTTGAGTGAATTTCCTATATTCTGGCGAGTCTGTTAAATAAATCGCACCAATATGATTACCCTTCTTATATGATGTAAAAGATATACCTAATCTAGAAAATGTGTCTTCAGTCTCAGAAGAAGCACTCTCAAGCAATTCCTTACACTTGGAGATGAAATCATCTCTACTAACTTTGAATGGGGAAATATTAAATTTCTTCTCGGTCGCAATCTCTATAGGCAACCCATTTCTATCTAGTCCGAGGGAGAACAAAACATTGTATCCTTTCATCCTCTTATATCTTGCAAAGAAATCCATATAACAATAAGTCACAGCCTGCCCAATGTGGATGGGAGCATTAACGTATGGCGGCGGCGTATCTATAGAATAAATTTTCTTTTTAGAGTTCTTATCAAAGTTAAACATCTCAGAATTCTTCCATTTCTCAGTAATTCCTTTCTCTAACTCAACATTCCAATTCTTGATGTCTTTAAGCGCCATAACAAATCTATACACAACAAGTTTTAAAAACTATTTGTATTTTTACATAACATGGCTCAAGATAATAAGATAAGTATGCCTTCTGGCTTCGGCGGATTGATGAGATTCGACGAAGAATTCAAAAGTAGGTTTATGATAAATCCTACACATGTGATTGCATTCGTAATTGCAATAATTGCCTTCAGAGTATTCTTAGGTTTCTGGTTTGGTTAATCAATAATCTCTAATATCTTTTTAGATTATAACTTCCACTAAGCAAAATCAAAAATATAAAAATAAAGAAATAAAAACCTAATTTGTCCACTCGTATGTTCTTGTCCATCCAGGGCAAAGTTGAACTTCCCCCGAATCGCTAATGAAGTACGCTGTATAGGTTATCTTTGTTGCATTCCAATTGGACTCCGGCCACAATGTGGCATTAACAACCTGAGTTTTGTGATCTAAGGGATCCAAAGTAGTTCCAAACTCTACAGGAAGACTATTAGTCTCATTATTGTAGAAGGTTATTTTAACACCCTCAACAGTTTCCTCAGAGTCTGAACCCCTTCCCAATCTAACATTGTACTCTCCCTCCACACCTTGAGGCACAACACTTTCAGCAGTTATGTCCACAGCGTTACATTTGGTAGACAACGCTATCTGTTCTGTTCCACCTGTAATCACATTCCGAACAACCGTCCAGATGATTCCTATCGCAATTATGACCAATAGGATAATTATCAAGGTAGCAACAATTTCAGATAGTCCTTTCCGATCTTTCATCAAAGAAAGACCGTGACCTCTTTTACCTGTTAACTCTCTTTTCATTTTAATTAATACTTTATACAGATATTTCATATTTAAAAAGGTTTTCTTTTTTACCCTCGCAAAAAACTTTTTCTTTTTTCAAAAAATAATAAAATTATCTCTTATCCGTCGGCAATTTGTTAAAAGAATCCAAAAGACTGAAGAAGTCTTTTCTATCAATTAATCTATCAGACTCGCTTAATCCCCGAACTTCTGCAAACTTCCAAAACGCCTGTGGCTTGTATCCTTGCTTTCTTAATGAAATAAGCGTCGGTAAATCGGGGTCGTCCCAACCAGAATACTCCCCTTCTTCAACAGCTTTTTTCATTTTTCTCTTGGATAAAACTATGTCCTTAAATTTATATCTTCCAAGAAATGCCGTCCAGGGGAATTTTTTCTCTGCCCCTAACGAGTTGAAGACTAACTTCTGTTTTTCTGCATTATCTCTATGGTCCTTCCCACGAATCACATGAGTAATTTTTGTTTCTATATCGTCAACGCTAACAGAGAGATTCATCAAAGGCCAAACACGATATTTTTTCTTTTGAAGTGGGTGAGGTGTTTCATTAATCCTAGCGAGTGGAAAATCTCTCATTGCAGGATTTTTATGTTTCATATCTGATTTAAATCTTAAAACTGCCTGTCCAATTTTATACCCTTTCTTATCTAACATATTTTTCCATCTAGATAAATTCTCTTTAATACTCAACGCTCTACAAGGGCAGTTCTTTTTATCTTCGACAAATACTTTAAAGTCCTCAGAAGAACAAGTGCAAACGTAAGCAAAACCTTTCTTAATTATTTTTTCTGCATAGTCGTAATACAAATTCATTCTTTCAGACTGGATGATAAACTCCAGGTGTTTATAATTATCAAAGAGCCATTTGAAATCCTCTACGAACATTTTGTAAGCCGGAGAAAAGACTTCATCGGGATTTGTATCCTCTATCCTGACATACATTTTACCATCATATTCTTTAACCAGTAAGAATGAGATGCAAGAGGTCAGAGCGTGACCTATGTGAAGAACTCCTGAAGCCGCAGGTGCAATCCTCATAATAACTTTCCCTTTCTTAGCGCCTGGCAATTCAGGTAAGCCCTCACGCCTTTCTCTCTCGCTAATAAGCCCATCTGATTTTTCAAACTCTCCTCTTTGCTCTTCTAGTGAAATAGAATTAACTTCTTTAACTATATCAGAAATTTTCTTGGCATACTTTCCCACCTCGCTTTTCTTCAATCCCTCATTAAACAAAGCAGAAATAACACTTCCCTGTTGAGCCTTTCCATCATGAGAAAGCGCATTCTTCAAAGCATAAGCTCGAGCTTTTTTCTCAAAATCTTTCATAGCTTAAAAAAGAAATTAGTATTAATAAATTTAATCACTTTCAACAACACAACCTGTCTTAGCACTCAAATTCTCTAAGCTAAGAATGCCCACAAGTCTGCTACTGTCATTAAATTCCCATGTGGGATACGATTGTATGTCTAGAGCAATGCACTCTGCTGTCTGCCCCGCTCTATTTGGAAGAGAACACTCAACATAAGGTATATTCTTGCTCTCTCCCAAGACTCTCTTTTGTTGCGCACAAGCAGAGCACCAATACGTCCCGTATATCTTCGCCCCACTCTCCTTAAGACAAAGATTGAAATCATCGTAGTTCTCCTGTTTCTTCAACAAAGCACTCCCTCCCCAAACAAGAAGAACAAAAACCAGAATCATAAACCCATAACCCTTAACTCCCCTCCTCTTTGACCTATCTTCCTTCTTTTCTATCTCTGAATGCTTTACAGAATTATGCATTTCAAGAGCTTCGGCATTTCCAAAATTCTTATCGCAAATATCACATCTTATTTCTTCATCCATTTTATTTTAAAGGAACAAGATCTATAGTCATATATTCTCCATCTTCTGTAACATAGAGCTGCACAGCCTCGCTGTCTATTGTAACATCAAACATGTAAAAATTACCTTCCTTTGAACTTGAAAGAATTTCAACACTGCTGTCGGGGATATTTGTGTTAAAGAAATTAAGTAAATTTTCCCTAGCTTCATCTTCACTTGTTCCATCAATTGTAAAACCAGTAATTTTACTTCCAAAAAAATAAAGAGCAATCATTCCAACTATAATTAAAGCAATTACAAAATACTTCACTGGAATCTGAATTTCATCACTCATTCTAATTTAAATTTTTCTTTTCTTTTAAAGTTTATGTCACTAAAATAAAACTAATTAAGAGCTGCCTTTATTTCAGCTAAGGAAGGTGAAACCTTTTCACCATTCACAAAGAATGTTGGTGTTCCGGTAACTCCCACTGCTCTAACGTCAGAACTAATTCTTGAAAGAGCAGAAGTGTATTCTCCTCCATCAAGGCAACTATTAAATGTAGTCATATCAAGATTAGTAACTCCCCTAGCAATAATCTTGAGCTTATCTATAGCATATTTTCCAGTATGTTCTTCCGGACCATCAGATGCCAAGAATATTGCATCGTGCATTTCCCAAAATTTACCTTGTTCATTTGCACAAAGAGCCGCTTGCGCGGCATTCTCAGATTCTTCTCCAAGGAAACTCCACGGAACATAAATGAATCTTATATCTCCTGCTCTTGCCATATCCTCAACTTCTTTCGCAACCCCTATAAGGGGTCCATATTGCGACTGAAAATCTGCTGTCCAATCAGGCAATCCAGTAACTAGAGTACAAAAAGGACACTGGAAATCAGAAAACTCTACAACAACATTTTCTGCATCTATCGGACCTAACGAGGGATAAATATCTATATTTGACAAGAAAGCACTCATATCTGCAGGACCATTATCAACTGGACCGACGGCACTACCTGTTCCAGTATTTCCTCCTCCAGAAATCATAAGAAGTGCTCCAATAACCACAACAGCTATAAGAACAAAAGTTGAATATTTCCACAAGTCATCTTTTTTAATAGTAATAGTTTTCCCTTCATGACTTTTCTGATGTTCCCTTGGGGCTTCATGATTCTCTTCAGAATGATGTGTCTCTTCTTCCATGAAGTATATACAAGAAAAATGTTTTATAAATCTTTCCCAATCAGCAGTATCTCCGAGCCATCGGAGATACCACAAAGTTCCAACTAAATGAATTATCTGAAAAAGTGTGCACATTTCACCTCCAGTCCCCTTGTGTCTTTTGGTTACCTCTTTTTCTCAGTCCAATTGAACCCGGATTTTTCCAT
>JAHJRR010000016.1 GCA_018830685.1 Nanobdellota archaeon | reverse complement strand
TTAGCTACGTGTTACTGAGCAGTTCGCTCTTCCTCAAATTCCGAAGAATCAAAGAAAAAACTTGCATGTCTAAACGCAAACCAGAGAGCCGCAGCCGCCAGCAGGATCAACTGGATTTAAACTTCATCGATTTTAATTAATAAAAATCTCCGCGCATTATCTTTGCAAAAAAGATAACACTTCACTCAATCCTCCACTATTGGCTTTATGCTTATTAGAATTACAACTAAATGACTGCTTCTACATACTTCATACCTTAATGCAAACCTTCAACATTTCCGTCTCAAATATGCACATTGTTAAGGCACTCATCTTAGTTACAAGAAATTATCTTTCTCTGCGTTTATAAATCTTTCGAGGAGATTCAAGAATTAGGGTAACCATTGAAGAAAATTTTATATATTTACAACAATTAAATCTCCCATGAAAAAAGAGGACAAAAAATTTCTAATAAAGTCTCTCGTCGTATTAGCAATGGTTTTAACGCTTTTCGTAATAGTCTCGTTGAATCATATAAATAATGAAGAACTTCTCATCGGTGGCGACCGCGACGAGCACGGCTGCATCGGTTCCGCAGGATATTCATGGAACGCCTCAGAACAAGAATGTGTAAGAGAATGGGAAACCGGCAGTGAGAGATATCAAGTCACGAATTTTCAAACATGCATTGACGCTGGTTATCCAATAATGGAGAGTTACCCTCGACAATGTAGAACTCTTGGAGAAAGATTGTTCGTCGAAAAAATCAATTAACTCTTCAACGCATTCTGTAAAGATGAATAAGGGAATCTTTCTCTTGTTTCTATAAGTTTCTGATTTAATGCCAGTGCATTACACCGCGCAATAAACTTTTCAAATTCCGTAAATTCTTTTTCCTCATTGTCTCTCATCATCATAAATTCTCCTTCCCCCTTCCATCCTGAATCCCATTTCCCGTAATAAATTTGTCCATCGCCACTTGTCCCAAAATATCTAATCCCACTCATTATTCCGCCCCTGTCTTGGGCATATCTTTTCAAAAAATCAACTTTTTCAGAATTAAGAATCTTCATTGAAATATCAGAATATCCAAAATCATCAAAACAAAATCCTTTCTTCTTCGGAGTGAGCCATAGATAAAAAGCTCCAAAATCCTCTTCATTTCTAATCTCTCTTTCTCTCCTGCTCCAAGCACCAATAAAATCTGGATCAGCGTCTTTGGCCATAATTCTCAAAAACAAATCAACCTTTATAAAATTCATTGTCTTTTATTTGTTATATTGGGTGAATATTAAAATGAAAATTAAAAGAAGATGTGTAGTTTGCGGAAAAAATTTAATAATAAACGTAAATGAAGACAGAACTTACGATAATGGACATTATTTCGGAAAAATGAAATTCCCCGTCGGAAAAGGTAAAAATGTAAAAGTGGGAACAACTAAAATGTTTGGTAGAAAGATGGATGTAGTTCAATGGAATGGAAAAGAAAAAAAGTAGAATATTGGGAATGCAACAAATGTATCAATGAGGACTAAAATGAATTTAAACAGGCAAAACATTTAAATATAACTTTTTGTTATGTTTTATTATAATGGCTCAAAACATATTTAATCTTGGAGAACAGGAAGAAAAAATTTTAGGAATTGTTAAGGCCCAACACGGATTAAAGAATAAAAATCAGGCAATGGGGTTTATTTTAAAAATTTATGGAGAAAGTTTCTTGGAGCCGGAAATAAGGCCCGAGTATTTGAAAAAATTGCAGAGAATTGATAAGGAAAAAGGAATTTCTTTTAGAGATATCAATGAATTAAGAAAAATAATTGAGGGTTGAGATGTATGAATATGAGATAAAACCCTTTTTGCGAAAGATTCTTAAAAAATTATCAAAAAAGGATAAACAATTATATGAGCAGGTTTTAAGGAAAATTGACGAAATTATTAATTCTTACAATATAGAATTTTACAAAAATTTAAAACACAACATGAAAGATTTTAAACGAGTTCACATAGGACATTTTGTTTTAATCTTTAAATTTGAGAAATCAATAAATAAAATATTTTTTGAAGATTTCGATCATCACGATAATATTTACAATAAATAAAATGACTTTAACACAATATAAACAAAAAAGGAAATTCTCAAAAACACTAGAACCAAAACTCAAACTCTCCAAGACCACTCCTCGCACCTCTGCCAAAACTAAGAAAAAAATCTTCGTCGTGCAAAAACACGACGCGTCTCATTTACATTATGATTTCCGTTTAGAAATGAATCGAGTTCTAAAAAGCTGGGCTGTTCCAAAAGAACCGCCAACAACAAAAAAAGTAAAACGTTTAGCAATTCAGGTAGAAGATCATCCCTTATCTTACGCAAAGTTCGAAGGAGAAATTCTTGAAGGAAACTACGGGGCGGGAAAAGTTGAAATCTGGGATAGCGGAACTTATGAATTAATAAAAAAAGAACCAAAAGAAATCGAAGTAAAACTCAACGGTAAGAAAATGAAGGGAACTTACGTTCTGATAAAAACTCACTACGGAAGCAAGCCAGAGAAAAGTTGGTTGTTGATGAGGGTTGGATAAAATGGATAATGTTTTTGAAATAAAAGACAAAACAGAAAGAAGAATTTATTTAACAAAAGAAAGATGGAAGCACATTACTCTGCCGTCTTCACCACATGCTTATATGACAAACTATCTGGAAGAGATTAAGCAAACATTAATCAATCCCGACAAAATTATCAGAAGTATTAATAATGACTCTAATGCGAATTATTATAGATTTTATAAAGAGAGAAGGCATATCTTAAAATTATCGTTAGTTATTTAAATGGAAATGGTTTTGTAATAACAGCATATTTTGCTAAGAATATAATCTAAAATGGAAGGAAAAATGAGTCTTTATTATGATGATGCAGGGGATTATTTAGAAATCTTTATAGAGAATTCTTCCCCCACATATGGGGAAGATATCGGGGATGATATCACTCTTTTCAAAAAAGAAGAAACTGGGGAGGTTGTTGGAATTGGCGTGCTCAACTTCAGAAAAAGATCTAAATCTCTTAATGATATAAAACTCAATTTGCCCTTTAACATTAATTTTTCTGCCCTAAAAGTTTAAAATAATTATTTTTCGAAACCTGATTTTAGAATCTGCAACCTTATAACAAATCCAAAAAGATTACTCTTCAATTCGATAGTATTGGATAGGCCACCCTTCTCCATGAGGAATTATTCTTCTTCCTAAAATATAAGCATTTGCTCTTTCTGGAGAGTTCTGTTCAACTAATTCATCATATACATCACACCATTCTTCTCCTTCCCTTAAGACAAACATCTTTTCAATCATTCTAGGACAACCTACAGGAGTCACTCCTTCGGGGGAATTTATATCCTCGATACTAAACCCTTCTAATAAATTTTTCAGTTTACCCTCCATATCTTTCCTACTTCTCCAGCCTTTTTAAATTTTCCGTTTTGTTGTAATTTGCTAATTAAAACATCTTCAATAATTCATCCAAATCAAAATAATTATAAACGCGTTTCCCTATATCTTTTAATGAACATCGAAGAAAAACTAGAGCTAATAAAAAGAAATCTCCAAGAAGTTATCGGAGAGGAAGAACTCAAGACTAAACTAAAATCTAAAAAAGATTTTTCTATTTACTGGGGAACTATGCCCACGGGGAGCATTTCGATTGCATATTTTTTTCCAATGTTGAAGATAGCAGATTTTCTAAAGGCTGGCTGCAATGTAAAAATTCTTATTGCAGATTTACACGCTCTCCTCGATGGAGTTCCTTCTGAAATTTTAGAGAAGAGATACAATTATTACAAGGCGGCAATCTTACTAATATTAAAGACAATCGGAGTCGATGTAAAAAAATTAGAGTTCGTTAAGGGAAGCGATTTGCAATTAAATAAAAACTATTTTCATGATCTCTTAAAGCTTAGCACATTCACAACCATAAGAAATTCGACGAAAGCCGCTTCTGAAGCTGTTAAGACCGCACAGGGAGATAATGTCATGCTTTCAGGGATGGTATATCCTTTGATGCAGGCACTGGATGAAGAATATTTGAAAGTCGATGCTCAATTTGCAGGAGTAGATCAAAGAAAAATTATGGTTTATGCAAGAGAGTATATGCCCAAGATTGGATACAAACCAAGAATTGAACTAATGGTGCCGATGATAAGAGGATTAGTTGGAAGGCAGATGAGTTCTAGTGTAGAATCCTCAAAAATAGATTTACTCGACGATGAAAAAAAGATAATAAAAAAAATAAACAATGCAGAGTGCACGGAAGGGAATTCTGATAACGGGATAATGTCTCTTCTAAAATATCTAATTTTCATAATAAAAGAAGGAAAGGGTGAAACTCTCGCAATCGAACGGCCAGATAAATTCGGGGGAAATATAGAATACAAAAATTATGAAAAACTTGAAAAAGATCTTAATGCAAAAAAGTTACACCCTCTAGATTTAAAGAATGCCGTCGCTAAAGATCTAAT
>JAHJRR010000015.1 GCA_018830685.1 Nanobdellota archaeon | reverse complement strand
TCCTTCAAGAGAAGAAAGTTTTACATTATCAAATATTTCTGGGTTAACATAAATTGTTAAAGAATCTTCTTTCTCTCCTCCACCCAATCTATCCATAGTTCTTCCATACAAATAAACTCTTTGTTCAGAAACTATTCTTGTCATTTTAAGCCTCATCAACAACGCCGGCCTCTGTTACATAAAAGAGAGTTTCATTATCTGGAAGATTTGGAGAGTCAATCATTTTTGCAACACGACTTCCCTGTTTCCCCCTCCTCAAATAGAGTCTGTAAGTACTTGCGTGCCCAATGATATGCCCTCCTATCGCTGTAGTTGGATCCCCAAACATTTGTGCAGGATTTGCCATAACCTGATTTGTAAAATAGATTGCAAGATTATGTGTCTCTGCCAATCTCATAAGATTATGAATATATCTATTCAATTTCTGTTGCCTGTCTGCAAGCTGACCTCTTCCAGAAAACTCTGCCCTAAAATGTGCAGTCAATGAATCAACTATCAAAAGTTTTATCGGCTCACCATTTTTTATCATCTCCCCAATTTTATCAAGCAAAAGAATTTGATGATCAGAGTTAAATGCCCTAGCAACAAAAATGTTCTTTAACACTTTCTCGGGATTGGCTCCAATTTTCTCAGCAATCTGCTTTATCCTCGAAGGCCTAAACGTCCCTTCAGTATCAATGAAAACACACTTACCATTCACTCCCCCCTTCTCCAAAGGAAGCTGAACATTCACTGCCAGAGTCAACCCCAATTGTGTATTGTGCATCATCGTCGGTAAATTTCCACCGACAAAAGAATGCCCATCAGGCACAACAAAGTCATAAACATAATCATTATAATCAACGACTCTCACGGATTCTACAGAATCCCAGTTAAACAATTTTACCTCACCAATTAATTCAAGAGCAAGGCAGATTAAATCAACTCTTGTTTTAAGTTCATTAACAATTAAATTTCTAAGCAATTCTATTTTATTCCCAGGAATTTTTCTACTGTAATAATTTCTTATACTGCTTTTTTTCAGCCCCATTTTCTCTGCAAGGCTATTGAAAGCAAAAGGCAATTGAGGATAAATTTCCCTCAACAATTCTTCGGAAAAATTTCCTTTTTCAAGTTTGTCAATAAGCGAAACAAAAATATCTTTTTGTAGAGAAAACAATTCCCAGATTTTGCCAAGTGTTCCGGAATTTATCACGTTTGCACCAGACCTATCTGTAAGATTTTCATAAACAGTTTTTTGAATACTTTTCTTTCCAAAAATTTTTCTCTGTCTTCCCCTGTTCCCTCCAATACTTTCTTTGTAAACTTCAGAGAGAAAACGCACAATCTCCCTAGGAAACCCATAAGAGCTATTTTTCACAGAAGGATTAAAATTTTTTATCTTGAACTTAACATCTTTAATTTTTTCCCTGTCTTCCCCACTTATTCTCACAACTTCAAACAAACCATAATTTCTGTCTCTTCTTTCACTCATGCTCGCACTTATTCCCAGTCTTAACAAAAGATAACACAACTGAGTTGCAAGTTTTTTACTTTTTGTCGTCGCTGAAACATCTGTCTCAGAAACCTCTCCGTCTCCGTCAAAATAACCGCCCAAAAAAGAAAGAATGACTTCCCTGCCGGAAAGAAAAATCGCTTCAGGAATAAATTTGCTTTCAGAATTGCATCTGTCCAGACCATGCATTATTATTCTCGTATTATTTCTCAACAAAATAGTGTAAACGATATTTTCTTTTCTCTTATCTTCCCGAACCGTCGGCAGATAACAAAATCTTTTCTCAATGTAACTGCAAACCCAGTTTTTTATTTTCTCTGAAGAAATTGAAATTGAAAAAGGATTAAAACTTCCTTCCGCAACAAACAGCCCCAAAAAGTAAGCGTCATCTTCGTCGTATTCTTTTTCTGTTTCAAAATTTAAACATTTTGGAGAAGCTATCAGGTCTCCTTCCTTCAGCGAAAAACTTTTTTTCCATCTTACTCCATCGTCAAAACTCAGTATTTGATGCTTTCCTGTAACTTTCAGAATTCTTCCCCTCTTTGTTTTTATGACAAATAACTTTTCTGTTTTTTCCCTGTATAGATTATCTGCCCTGACAATTTTTAATTTTCCGTCTGCCCACGCAAGAACCTTCACTGTTGAGACAGGAACCGCAGCACCCCCTTCAACAATCTGCTCCCCATTTTGTTTTTGATATTTACTGTATGTTTCTTCTATATTTTCCACATGCATTCTCGTATCATTAAAATAACAAACCGGCGTGTCCTTGCTCACACATTTCCCGCTTCCGAAAGCTCCAAAAGCCTCTGTTATAGATCGACTCTCAACCCCCTTACCCCCCAGTAACGAATCAAAATTTTTGCTCCCCGTAGTAATATAATTAACAGACTCTCTTTTCTTTGCATATTCAGACCCATCAACAAAACCAAGATTAAGCATATTCCTAGACGCTTGTATTGCCTTTCGTGCAACAGCCTCACTGATTCCTGCAACATCAGATAAAGATGAGGGAGTCATCACTGCAAGATTCATCATTTCATAAATTCCAGCATTCTCTAACTTCGCAGAAACCGCAGGACCTATTCCAGGCAAATCGGTAAGCTTGGGTTCTTTATTTGGAGAACTCTCAATTTCACCTTCATCGGAAACAGCCTTTTTAATTTCCTTAACCTCATCCTTAACTTCACTTTTAACAGCCATGAAAAATTAAGAGACAAGTTCTTTATAAAGATTATTTAACTGTCATATGTATCTTCGGGAAGCATAGATTATTTCCCCTCTTCCAACCCCTTCACAACAACATCCAAATCCAGCTCTTTGACACTATCCACAACAATCTCCAAATTGTTAAAATAATTATTCTCTCTCACACTTCCTGAAAAAACCATCTCTTTCCCAAGGAGATCCTGTCTCTGATTCATCAAAATCTCTGGATTTTCCAATTCAGTTATACCCAAGTCTTTAACAGATTCATGAAATAACACTGCACGAATTGAATCAGTCCCATCGTCAATCACAATTGTTACAATAGCCCTCTTTTCAGGAACCACTTTTCCGTGTTCCTTACAAACAAACCCTTCGCCTTCAGGCTCAACTTTCTTCCCACACTCAGAACACACCCTAAAAAACCGAGGTTCAAACGCCTGAACAATAAACGCCCGCGTACCGGCACTCTCCCCCTTAACAAACTCAGAAATATTTTTCTCTTTAAACGTTCTCTCAGTCTTAACCTCTCCAAGAATCTCAGAACTCGGCTTTATCTCAGAAAAATTTCCAAGATGTAGTTCGCCATCCCTCATCATAGCGTTTACAATCTCAACTACACTTCCCTCCTTGATTTTTTCATCCTCAATTAAAGAAATATGGTTTGTATCCCAAAGAACAACTTTTATGTTTGAAGACTCATCAGCCACCCACATATTTGCAACCTTTGATTCATCTCCTTTCTTAGTCGTAAAACTTCTAACAGGAAAAAGCCGAACAATCTTTCCCACAACATGCACCTTCCGCATGCCAGGCAAAAGCTCATCAATTTTCAATTTTTCATTCTCAAATGTAATTCCTAATTCTGCCGCGACAATCTGCGCCGCACCCTCTTTGCTAATAAAACCAGAAAGCTTTGATCGCTTCACCTCAATCTTCTCCTCAATATTCGCTACAGTGTTTCCCGAAGATTCAGCAATCCTATTCACTATCCTCTCATAATTTCCATCAGTCATAAAAGAAAAACATAGTCCATGTTTTTAAGTATTACGCAACTACAACCACTGTATATCCCACTGACATATTTCGTGAACGGATTTTCCAATAAAAACTTTTTGCATCCTAAAAGGAATAATAGTTATCACATTTTTTCATTGAATGTAAAAATAAATCTAACAGCGTGATTTTACTTAGTTATCTTGTTATCAATCGTCGCTGTAGCGACGACAAACTTAAATTCATTTTGACTTTCGGCATATGTCAGTTGCTTTGACACCTAACTACAAACCAATAATTTATAAATCAATTAAATTAGAATAAACCATGAGCTTAATGGCTGTAAGAATAAAAGTAATGCCCACATCCCCCGAAGTTGATTTGGAAAAACTTAAAGATAAGTTAAGGAAAAGAATAATCGCTAGCAGTAATAGTAGTATTAAATTTGAAGAAGAACCAATAGCATTCGGTCTAAAAGCACTAATCATTTCTTTAGGTTGGCCGGAAGACAAAGAGCTAGAAAGTCTTGAAGAAGAACTAAAAAATATAGAAAACGTGAACTCTGTAGAGATAATCGATATACGAAGGGCCTTCGGATAAAATGACACAAAAATTGGATTTAGGGGGACTAGCAAGATTTCTTGTAAGAGCTAAAATAGAGAGCTATGCTGGAAATGGAAGAGAAGTGACTTCCGAAAGACCTGGATTCAAAGAATTAGAATTTGCTGAAGGGGATTGGAATTATAGGGATAGCTATGTCGGCTTTTTTATGGCACCAGGACAAGAAATAGCAAGGTTTCAAGGAAGCCCAGTCTGGGCAATGTCTTATAATGGAGGAATGTTGCCAGATTACAGAAATCATGTTGGATACGCAAAAGAGGTATTTACTTTCCTAAAAAAAAGCTTTATCTGCAGTTGACCGTAGCATGCCTTTTAGAGGTCCTGAAGTGTATGGGTTACCTGAGGGAGGAAGACCTTTTGTTTATACGAATAAAGTAGAAGGAGATATAACTAGTTTTAGAGGTCATGAAGAAATTGCTGATATTAGTGTTGGCAGATGGGGATTAAAAGTTTTTGAACAAGATTATATTGGAGGATTAATCCTCCCAAAACCGAAACAATAATTTTATTAATACGAATCTCGATTTCTAATTATGCTAACACCAGAACAAGCAGAGACCATAAGAAATCAGCTCATCGAGAAAGTAGCCTCTATTTTCCCAGAAGATAAACAAGACTTTGCAATCAGCCAGATAAAATCAATGAATTCTGAAGAACTGGAAGATTTCTTAAAAAAAAATGATATAGCTCTGCAACAAGGAACCCAAAAATGTATCTTTTGTTCAATTGTCGCAGGAAATCTCCCCTCATACAAAATGGAAGAAAACGCCCGTGCAATAGCAGTTCTTGAAATAAATCCCGTCTCAAAAGGACACACCTTAATCATCCCAAAGAAACACATTCATTCCGTAGACAAGGTACCAAAGTCAATCCAAAAATTCGCAGAAAAAATCTCTAAAAAATTAAAATCAAAACTAAATCCTAAAAAAGTCGATTTAGTATTTTCAGAACTCATGGGACACCAGGTACTAAACGCGATTCCTGTTTACGAAAATGAAAACATAAATTCTGAAAAAAGCAAAGCAAACGAGGAAGAACTTAAATCTTTGATTGAGACACTCTCAAAAAAAGAAACAAAAAAAACTCCTTCAAAAAAACCGACAATCATCAAAGAAAAAACTCCAGAAAAATTCTGGATACCTAAAAGAATTCCTTAATCAAAACAGAACAAACAATTTACCAAGAATCTGACCATAACATAACAAGATTAGAACCAACAAACTAATCAAAAAAACAGGGGTGAACGGAATCCCTTGACGAATAATCACACTCTTATAATTTTTCCTTATCTTTTTAATATCATCCATACTCAACCCCTCCCACTTCGCAGAGATAACTTTCTTTCCAATCTGAACATCCTTGTATAACCAATCTCCTTCAGTCAAATTGCTAACACTCACACTTTTACGCATACACGCTTAATCCACAGCCTTAGTATAAATATAAATTTGGGGAAAAACTGCTGAGAAAATTCCTAAAGAAAAAAGAGACGCTTCCTTAAGCCCAAAAATAAAAAAGATAGTTCCAACAAACAAAGAAACAAACACCAACTTTTTATTTTTTCTAAACTGCTTACAGAACTCTTTCTTAAACGATTTAAAATTTCTAATACTTAGATAAGCACTCATTGATAAGCTATAAACTGCACCAGAAATCAAGAATATTCCCAAGAAAATCGCAAAAATCTGAACATTGAACAAAAAATAATTGGACAAAGGCAAAATCGCTCCCAATGAAATCATGAGCTTTGCATCTCCACCAGCAAAAAATCTTCCGTAATAAAGTGCATTACCTAAAACAAAAAAGATACCCAATCCAATTAACCCCTGATAAAAAAAAACAAAATTCCCATTAAATAAACTCCAAAAGAACCTAAAGGCTAATGCAAAAAT
>JAHJRR010000014.1 GCA_018830685.1 Nanobdellota archaeon | reverse complement strand
AGCCCTTCAGGATCCTCTCCCTCCGCATATTGAGGTTGAGTATTCTCATCTCTATCATAAAACTCATTTTCAGAATAATCTTCTCTCTGATAATCATCACTCCCAAACTCTCCAGGCCTTGGCTCATTACTTCTTTCATCTGTCTTACATATACATTCTCCGTCTCTGTAATCCCACCATCCATTTACTAAATCACAACTTGCAGAACACTCTATTTCTTTGACTCTCCAGTCTCCTTCTTCAACTCGTCTGATTTCACCCTCTTCCATTCTCATTCTCTCTTGATCTGGCCATTCCTCTCTCATAAATGTTTCACAATCAGGACCCCAGTGTATTCTATTCTCTTTACACTGCCAGGTTATTTCACCTTCTCCACCTTCAAATCTTTCTCCAATGCCATAGTGCTCTCCCACTTCTCCCACTGCACTTTCAAAACACTTTAACCTCTCCATAGCATCTTCTATAGGCATACAATTTTGTCCAGGTGCTCCGAATCCTCCATGTCCACGATCACCTCTAAAACTATCCATGAATTGTCTACACTCTTCATGGTCAGTTATACCTTTGTTAATACACTCTCTAGGAGCATTCAATTCAAACATAATCTTATCACAAATTTCCCTTCCCTCTCTTTCACTATCCACATCTGCCTTTAATAACGCCGCTCTACATTCAATAGGAGCGTGTGTCTTAATCATAATCTTTCCACACTCTTTAGGATCTGTAACACCCTCTTCTACACACTCTGGAGGCATATGCATATCATATTTATCCTCAGAATATCGATCTTCAAGGTCATCCATAATATCTTGTAAGTATTCAGGCAACTCAGGCATTTCCAAATTATCTAGCTCATCACACGCAATCTCATCCCCCCTAACATCACACGCGGTTGCTAATGGGGCTGCTTTTGAACAAGCAATAGAGAAATCATAAAATGATATATCTTCACAACTACAATCCTGTCCAGAAGTCTCAAAACAAGTAGACATAATATTCCCAAACTCTCTTGCCTCTTTCCTTTGTTCTTCTGTTAAATCTCTATCAAGATTTTTCTTCCACTTAGGATCATCACCATCGCCTCTACATGTTGTAGCATATTGAACAGGATCTAACTCTGCAAGCTGAACACATAACTCTTTTATTTTAGAAGAAATTTCAACAGCAGCTAAGATGCCTCTTTCACTTCCAATGATTCCTTCATAAAAATCCTCTTGCCTATCTTCAGGAATATCACTTCTAATACCATCTAGAGCGTTTTTTATCGCAGCTGCACTTCGTCTAGCATCTTCTCTCTTATCAGGATCTGATTCTTTTTCAAGGATCTCAGCATATTCGTTATATTTTCTTAATGCCTCATGAGCAGATTCATAATCTCCCGTTTGAATCATCGCTTTTATCTCAGAAACTCTTTCTTCCCTATTCTCAATATCATCTCCGAACCTATCAAAGAATTTATCAATAAAATAAAAAGAACTATCTGGAGTAATTCCAGGATCCCTAATTTCCACCTCATCACAATCAAAATCTCCACAAGTTCCATTCCAGTTGGTCATGAATTCTTCTTCTTCATCATCAAAACCTAAAACTACACATTCATTATTTTCAACACCACATTGTGGTTTACCATTTGTTGGTGGCAGACAATACATTGCAGCAGCCTGGTCTGAAGGCACACAAGAGTCTCCACAATCTAAACAGCTCAAATCACCTTTTTCATCAGCAACAGCAAAATTTACCGAGAATAAAAACACACTCAACACAAGTAATAATAATACACCCTCTTTCCTCATCACTTATCTAACAAATAAACACTTAAATATCTTTTCTTTAATCGTAATATCTAAAGTCCAAAAGTTTTCTCAAATTCCCTAACTCTTCGATACTGGAAGAAAAAATCCCTTCCTTGCTCTGTTGCAACAAATCTTTTTCCATCCTTTTCTTCAACCTCTCCAATAAGACCTTTTGTTCTAAGTTCGTCAAGATACAATTTCATCTGTTTATGAGAAAGATTTGCCTTATACATCAAATGTGTCGGCTTTATTCCTCCCTGCTTACTCTGAACAATTGCCAACATATCTGAAATTATCTCCATTCGTCCTCTTTTTCTATCCATGTTTGATTATCCTTATTATCAAAAACAAAAGGATTGTGTAGCTAATCAATTCCATTATATTTGACAAGGCAAAGAACATGCCAACTTTAGAGAGAATGTAAATCAACTGGCTCAGTGCAAGAATACTAAACGCAATAATGAGCATGAGTGTATTCTCAAATCCATTCTTCTGATAAATTTTGAGATAATTCACAACTATCAAAACAAGAAAAAGAAATGCCGTTAAATGGAAAAGATAGAACAAATCTTTGCTAAGAATCGAAGAGATAACTATAAAATAAAGTATTAAAACATAATCTCCTCCGTAAACCTTTTTATGAGGAATTTTATATATGACGAAAAAACCCATCAATGTGAGGAATGAATAGAAGAAAAATCCCGCGTAATAAAAAATATCCAATGAACTAAAAACCTGACTAGTCATTATTGCCTGACCCACCGCTTGTACTGGAGCAGAATCATAATACAAGACAAGTTTAGTAAAAACAGAAGATAATTTTGCAAGAGCTATAAGTCCAA
This sequence comes from Nanobdellota archaeon, assembly GCA_018830685.1. Lineage (GTDB taxonomy): Archaea > Nanobdellota > Nanobdellia > Pacearchaeales > GW2011-AR1 > ASMP01. The sequence continues at coordinate 5,312 of JAHJRR010000014.1, read as the reverse complement.
ATCCAATCCCAAGGCCTAGAAGACTCTTGTTTTTTTTCAAACGATAACCCTTGATTGAAAGAATGGAGAATATCAAAAGCACAACAAAGCTGAAAAATTCTATAAGAATATCTTTTCCAAGAAACCAATCTGGTGTAAAGACAATCTTAACCATAAAAATTCAACGCGATTCTACTTAAAAAGCTTATGGAATGGCCGACTAGAATCTTGGTTCATAACCCCTATATAAACCTTTTTTCTATTTATATTAACTTAAAATCTCTTTTCAACCAAGAACCTTTGGCGGCCCTTAAAAATGCCGCCCTCTTTTTTCTTAAAGTCCTCTAAAGTCAAGCTCATTATTTACAACGGCAACAGTCTGCGATGCAAAATACATCTTGGGTCCAATCGAAACTTCCTCAATCGAACCAGATTTTTTCAAACGATTAATCTCCTTTTTTGGAAGCCCGTCATGATCCCCCAAAATGAAACAGTTCTCTTCAGGGATTTTTACATCTCTTATTGAAACTCCTTTCTTATCCAGAATAAAACACTTAACACCTTTCTTTGTTAAATCTTCAATAACTTTGAGAAAAGATTTCTTTTCCACAAAACAGCCGGGAAAAATCTCTTTCTTCTCTCCTTCCCTAAACTTGTACAAAATTTTCTTAATCAATGTCCCAATATCCTTTTTTGAAATCTCTAAATCATCACAAACAGTTATTTCAATGTGCTTCGGAGGGTCAGGTATACCGTAAAATATGAAATGAAATGTAACATCTTCCCTAAATCCATGCGACAAGTAAATTCCCTGAATAAAAGAGTGAATCGCAATATCTATCCGTCCAGCTTTCATCAAATCGCCACCAGAAAGAGCCTTCCCAGATGTCTGTGCCGATGATGAAAAATATATGAAATGTCTCATAGAAAGAATAAAACAAGGAGTGTTATAAATTTAATCTCTCTTCTTGTTCTGTTTTGAACTCTGGTTTAACTCCTGAGTAAATTTTGGGAAGCTTTCAACAATTGCTTCCACTGTTTTTGATTTCTCTGAAGATTCAATCATATCTTGAACATTAAAACCAGGAACTTTCTTATTTTTTCCAAAAAAAGTTAACACAGACTCGCAGAAATTCTTTTGAGCATCATGCGCCCACATATAATAATCCCAGTATCCTGTACGACCTTTGTAAGGATTGTTTGCAAATCCTTCATCAATACTATTTATTATACCAATTAAACCTTGTGAAACATTAATCCTGACATCTCCAAAATCTATCTCATCCAATTGAGCATTATATTGACTAAAATATTTTTTCAATTCTTTAACGTTCGGAGGCGATTTAATGTATGGTTTTAGTGCCTGTGTATTCATCTAATTAATATGTCCTGGATATTTATAAGCATTTATGTTTTCTGCTCAACAGGTTGCAAAACAAAATCTGCCTTTGCGAATATTCCTCCTTCATTCACAACTGAGTATATTCCTATAAATTTATCTCCTGCAAAAGCACAAACTTTCTTGGAGTCAGATTCAGTTTTTTCACCTTTAATATATTCTAAATAGATAGGGCTTCCATGCAAAAGTTTTTCAGAATACTCTTTCTTTATCGGAACAACGGGGAACAATTTCATAACGACTTCGCCAGGAAGTATCATATCTCTAAGTAATTTGTCATCTCCGGCTCTGTACTCTTTAACCGCTTTTTCAAAATCATAAAGATTAACAGAAGGATATTTTTTATCATCTTCTTTGAATATTCCCGCCCTTACACGTCGGAGCTCCAACATATGTGCACCAATTCCCATATCTCTTCCTAAATCGTCAACTAATTTTCTTATGTATGTTCCTCCCTGAACCTCTGCCCTAAACAAAATATTCTTCTCATCTTTCTCAAGCAACTCAAACGATTTGATTTCCCTCTCCCTTTCTTCCCTCTTAACCCTCGACCTAACAGGAGGTTTCTGAATTATCTTCCCTAAAAAACTTTTCTTTATGACTTCTTTAATTTTTGAGAAACTCACATCTTCATGAATTCTCATTATCCCAACATACTCCTTGTCTTCACCAAGAAAAAAACCTGTGAGTTTACACGCTCTATTCAATGCAACTGGAAGAACACCAGTAACCTTAGGGTCCAACGTCCCAAAATGACTCGTCTTTCTCGCACCAATGATCTTTCTAATCAAATCGGAAATATCAAAACTTGTAGGTCCTGAGGGTTTATTGATATTTATGATTCCAAATTCAAGAAGTTCCTGAATCGTTTTTTCTTTTTTTATCTCATCAATATGCATTTTAAATCAAATCAGACCAAATATAAAAACTTTTAAAACTTGCCTTAAATCCGATGTCAAACAAAATCCTTTTAACTCATCTTCACCTTTCTTTTTAATGAACTCCAAAAAACATATAACACAACTAAACCAACTCAAATGTCTCGGTAAAAAACCAAAAGATTTGCGATTGGCTGCAGAATCTTGGAATTCATCATTTAAAATTCTTATTGCAACAATTCTCTCCGCAAGAACGCGAGACGAAACAACAATTCCCGTCGCTGAAAAACTATTCCAGAAATATCCTAACGCAAAAAGCTTATCTAAGGCACCATTAAGTGCAATTCAGAAAATAATAAGACCAGTAAATTTCTACAGAAATAAATCTAAAAATATTTCAAACTGTGCAAAAGCTATTGTAAAGAATTACAACTCAAAAGTTCCGGAAGACCTGGAAGAGCTAATCAAACTTCCCGGAGTAGGAAGAAAAACTGCAAACGTCTTTCTTTCAGAAATCGGACACGATTCAATAGGTGTCGACACGCACGTATCATACGTCTCAAAGAAAATCGGTTGGACGAAAAACAAAAACCTCCAAAAAATTGAAGAAGATTTGAAGAAGCTCTTCCCTAAAAGATACTGGGCAAAACTGAATCCAACTCTTGTCCGATTCGGAAAAACATATACTAGCCGGAGGGAAAAAGATGATTTGATAAACAAGATAAAAAAGATAATGTAGTCCCGCCCGCCCAACCCTTAGATGAACAAAGAATATTTAAGAAAGCCTTGTATGATTTTACTAATTAATTGCGAGCGTAGCGAGCCGATCCCTCTATAAAAGTGAAATGAAAAGTGAAATAATCAAGCAGATAAAAAAGATTGAAAAAGAAGAAAGAGTGAAAGTTTTATTTCTTATGGAATCTGGAAGCCGGGCCTGGAGATGGGAAAGTGAAGATAGTGATTATGATATAAGGGGTGTCTACATACAAGATTATCTTGTAGTTAATAAACCGAGAGAGCAAATTGATAAGAAGATTAAAGATCTAGATATAACTCTCTGGGATCTAAGAAAATTCTTGAATTTGATGATGAATTCTAACCCAACAGTTTGGGAATGGCTCAGCAGCGAAATTATTTACTCTGACAATCGCTTAAGAAATGAGTTAAAGAGAATCTTCAAAAAAGATTTTAGTCCGTACAAACTCCAGAAGCATTACATCTCAATGGCTCGTCAGAATTTTCACAAGTACATCAGTGAAATGGGGGATTTAGCAAATCTTAAACGATATGTCTATGTTCTAAGAAGTGTGGCTTGCGTACTTTGGATAGAAAAGTACAACACGCCTCCCCCAAAGGATTATCGAAAGGTCATAAATCTCCTACCTAAAGACATAAGAAATTTCTTTGAGAAAATTGTGAAAGATAAGAAGAAATCTGAAAGCCTCATGGGACCAAGAAACAAAAAAATTGAGGGATACATAACATCTTTTTTTGACAAGAATTTCGATAAGGATCATTCAGAATTCGATCTAATAGAGATAACTAAATTGTTTAAACGTGCATTAAATCAAAAATGGAAAAAATAATCACGCTAGTAAATGAATTCAAAGAAGACGAAATAAGAAAGACGATTGATCAAAAGATGTCCGACTTCTCTGAACTAGGAGAAAAATCTTCAAATGAACTATTTAAAGAACTCTGCTTCTGTATTCTGACAGCAAATTTCTCTGCACAAGGCGGAATTAAAATCCAAGATGAGATTAATGACGGATTTCTCACTCTTTCCAAAGAAGAACTTGCAAAGAAATTATCTGAAATGGGACACAGATTTCCAAACACAAGAGCCAGATACATCTCTGAGGCACAAAAACATAAAGACACCATAAAAGAAATTCTCTCAGCTTTCTCCGACGATGAATCCAAGAGAGAATGGCTTGTAAAAAACATAAAAGGTCTAGGAATGAAAGAGTCCTCGCACTTTTTAAGAAACACAGGACACGAAAACGTAGCAATAATTGACTTCCATATTGTCGATTTCCTTGCAGATCAAAATCTAATTGAGCGCCCAAAAAATAAAACTCTCACTACAAAAAGATATCTCGAAATAGAATCTCTTCTTAAGAAAATTGCAAACAAAACAAACCTCTCCCTCGGAGAACTTGACTTTTATCTTTGGTATAATGAAACAGGGAGTGTTTTGAAGTAGCAGTTTTCACTTTTCTAGTAACAAAAAAGATTTATAAATCTCTAAGCAACATCCTCTCCTCTATGGAAGCAGAAAAATCAAAAAAAAGAATCTTTTTTTACAATTTAATAAAAAAATTGGTTTTAGTTGGAACTCTCTTTTCGTCAGACAATACTCCCATCCAATCTATTAATTCTAATCCAAAAGTTACCAAACCCCTAGATGTTATTTCCTCTGAAGTGAGACAAATTAATCTTTTTAAAAACGAATTAGAATTTCTAGTCTATCAGAATTATTCTTTTTTAGAGTATAACAATGTTCAAGAAACAATATTCTATGAAACTCCAAGCGAACCTCCTACTATGTTGGTTTCGTCTAGAAAACACCCTTGCATAAATATTGAATCCCTCATTTCTGAGACCTACTCTGAAATTAAGGACAAACCCTCTTATCTAACTAAAAGAGTCCTCCTAGGAATAATTATGAAAGAATCTTCAAGTAATCCAGATGCAATAAGCAAAAAGGGCGCAATTGGTCTAATGCAACTCATGCCAGGAGCATGGATAGACTCTGGAGGGACCTCATATTCAAAAGAAGAGATGCTTAATCCAAGAAAGAATATAAGGGCAGGAATAAATTATATTCTCTGGATTGACAGTTATTGTAAAAGGTTTAATCCCCAATGGGAAAATCTTCCTGAAGGAGACAAATTGAGATTAATGATTGCTTCTTACAATGGCGGAGCTTCAAGATTAAAAAAGAAGGGATGGAACATCGATAATATGCCAAAAGAAACAAGAACCTATATTGCTCAAATAGAGAATAGGTATTTACTCGATAATTGAAATAATTATTTCTGAAGAGCCGTTCT
>JAHJRR010000013.1 GCA_018830685.1 Nanobdellota archaeon | reverse complement strand
TTATTTTTATTTCAGCCTCTACCACGAAGTCGCTCTGCTCCCGATTTCGCACGAGAAATTGATAGTTTCAGATTGTCCTCTACCACGAAGTCGCTCGCCCACCCAGCTTTAAATTAACTCAGTAAAATCAAGCTGGATTCATATGGATAAAGCGTTTTCTAATTCATACCGAGCAGAGCGAGGGCTTGTTTTGGCTATCAAAACGCTTATAAATTAATTCTCTGTCTGATGATTACAGTTCCGTGGTTCCGGGTTTTTTTTAGAAGAAAGAAATTACGCTGGTAGAAAATGGGTTTTTCTTTTAGAAAAAGAAAAACTACAATGGTAAAGAAAACTAATGTAGGAAACTACAGAACAGAGCCCCGTAGTTCAGTGGTCAAGAATTCAAGGTTTTGGACCTTGAGACCCAGGTTCGAATCCTGGCGGGGCTATCAGAAGATATAAAAAAAGAAATTCATTAGGATATGAGGACGGAAGAGAATATAATTGGTCCTTCATTTATTTTAGGGATGCTTATTTCTGCAGGAATAAGGTATATCTCTGAAGCAATTTTTTTGAACATAGATTATTTTACTAATGGTGGGATAACAAAAATTACTTTCTTGTTAGTTTCATTTCTTTTTTTGAGTGTATCAATATACCTATTTGCAATAAGAAAAACAGTTAAAATTTATTCGGATAAGGGATTGAGTATGGGCTATTTGGCGGAAACATTGTTAATCAGTTTAACACTTGTTTTTTTAATCACTAAGTAGCTTTTGTTCGTTTGCCCAGTCAATAATCTCTTTTGACTTGTGAGAAAGGAAGATAGGGCTATTGAATGGATGATTGATTTCTTGTGCTTAATGAAATTTTTCCCGCCCAATCAACCCTAAATTAATTTATTAAAATCAAGTCGAATTCATATAGACAAAGCGTTTTCTAATTCATGTTGAGCGAAGCGATGGTTTTGTATTCAGAATTATTCCCTTTTCTTTCCGTTTCCAAAAATTTCTTCGTAGAATATTTCTCTGTTGATGTCTTGCCTTTTTGGAGTCATTCTTCTTATGAAATCCCTTAATCGTGTTTGTTGGTATTTTTCTCCTGATATTGTTGCAGCGAGTTTTCTGAATTCTTCGCTTCCTTTTGATTTTGGTTTTATTGTTAGATATGGTTTCATCTCTGAGATGGATTTCAGGACGTCGATGTCATAAGGGATGACTGCGAGGATTGGGACTTCGAGGGTTTCTTCTACGTCTTCGAAGGAGATTTCGAATTTTTTGTTGTTGACTTTGTTGAGAATTAGTCCTGAGATTGGAGTGCCTCTTTGTTTTGCTAGTTTAATTGCTTTTATTGTTGCGCTAAGTGTCGGTCTGTCTGGTGTTGTTACCATGAAGAGTTCGTCTGATGCGAGTATGACTGCTAGAGTTTCTTCGTCTAGCGTGGGTGCAGAATCAATGAGAATTACATCGTAACTTTGTTTTAATCCTTTGATTCTGTTTTTTAACATGAGGGGGCTAACTTGTCTGTTTGGAAAGATTGATGCAGGCATGACATGAAATGATCCGGTGTCGTGTATAACTTCTTTTGATCGAGCTTCTCTATTAAGAATGTGGTGAAGAGTTTTTTCTGGTTCGACAATGTCTAAATGTAGGCCGAGGCTTGGTGAAGAGAGATTCCCGTCAACAAGAAGAACCTTTTTTCCTCGTTCTGAAAGTGCGGCTCCTAGAGAAACGACCGTGCTGGTTTTTCCTACACCTCCTTTTAAGCTGATTATGCCTATTGTTGTCCCCATTTACTTTATTTTGAAGGAACTTTTGTTTAAAATACTTTACTCTCTTAGTGTTTTCTTTAGTGAATATAAATTTTTATAAAGAAGAGCTCCTTGATTTTTATATGGTGATTAGAACTATTAAGAGGTTTGTCAAATGAAAGGGATTTTGGTTATTCTCGATGGCTTGGGAGATTTGCCTCATAGACAGCTTAATGGTAAGACTCCTTTGGAGGCGGCGGAGACACCGAACTTGGATTTTTTCGCTACTCGTGGTGAAATGGGTTATCTTTATCCAGTGAAGCCAGGTTTTGTTCCGGAATCGGATGAGGCGATAGTGTCTATGTTCGGAAATGAGCAGATAGATAGTACTCGAGGGCAATTGGAAGCTCGCGGAACTGATTTGAAATTAACAAGAGGTGATTTAGCTTTGAGAGTGAACTTTGCTACTGTTGATTCTTTAAAAGAAGGTAACATTATCGATAGACGTGCTGGTCGTACTCTTACGACTTCTGAGGCAGAGGAACTTTCTAATGCTTTGAATGAAATCAAACTTTCGTGTAAATTTTCCTTTGAAGCAACAATTCAGCATCGAGCGGTTTTCGTTCTTCGTGGGGGGTGGTCAGATAATATTACAGGGAATGAGGCTCCTTATTCCAAGGGAAGAGTAAAAGGTGTGGATAAGATTAGCAACTTCAAGGTTTTTGACGATGAAGAGAATGCCTTGTATACAGTGAATGTTTTAAATGAATTTATCGAGAAGGCTTATGAGGTTTTGAATAATCACCCCGTTAATGAAAGAAGGAGGAAGAGTGGGCTTTTGCCTGCAAATTATCTTTTGATGAGGGGTCCTGGGATTGAGCCCCCTAAGTTAAAGTTTTATAAGAAATGGCTTTCGGTTTCGTATATGCCTCTTGAGATTGGATTTTCCAGAGTGAGCGGCATGAAGGTTTTCTCTTTTGAATATCCTAAATTGAAAAATCTTGATTCGTATGAAAATCTTAGGGAAGGGTTGAAGAAGGCTGCGAAATTTTCAACGAAGATTTTGAAAAAGAATAAGAAGAAATTTGATTATGCTTATATTCACATAAAAGAGACGGACATTCCTGGGCATGATAATAAGCCGATTGAGAAAAAATTGATGTTGGAGTATCTTGATTCTACTTTGTTTAAGTTTCTGAGGAATTTTGCGCCGCCGAACGGAATAAACCTAGCTGTTACAGGGGATCATTCAACTCCGTGCAAACTTAAAGCACATTCTGCGGATCCTGTTCCGGTGTTGTTGTATAATGATAAACCACCGAAGAGGAAGGATAGATTTTTTTCAATATTTAGGATTGGGGATAAGGAGGTTGAATTGAAAGTAGATGGTTCTAAGGCGAGTGGAACGGGGAATAAAAATATAGATTCAGAGAAATTTTGTGAGAGGAATGCTCGTAGGGGAACTTTGGGAAGAATTGTTGATGGCGAGTTTCTTGAGAAGATTGGATTTTTGAAGTGATTGTTACTTTTGTTAAAAAGTAACAAAATAGAAAAATTTATAAAAGTAGTTTTTCTAAAAATCTTATGAAAGCGAAACCAGAATTCAAAGGAAAACTATTAATTGAAATTACAAAAGAAATTTCTCAAATAGGATTTCTTGAAGGAGATTTCGGAGAATCTTTTTATGAGGAATTCAAGGGAAGAGCAAGGAAAGATTATAAGGGAAATTCAAATTTAAATATTCTTGATTACGAAGAATATGCTGTAAAAGGTTCAAATCCTTTTGCAGTTGTTCTTGCAAATCAGATTCTTAATGAAGAAAATTTAAGAGTCGCAAACCAAACAGATCTTGAAAAAGCAATGAAGCTCGGAGTTTTGGATTTAAGAAGAACTTACGAAGATACTGGCTTGGTTCTAAGAAGCGAAGAAGACGATTCCCAAAGAAATATTCTTCTATCAAAAAACATGGTTTCTCAACTAAGAGAAAGAAGGACGGAGTTTAGTTCAGAGAATCCTGTGATGATTCCATTAACACAGCTTACTCTTGAAAAAACAGATAGTGATTACGGTTTAACATTTAAGCTAAAAGATGATGCAATGGTTTACAATGCACCGGTTTTAGCCAGAGATGGGTGTTTCAACTCAAAAAATATTGATGAAGAAACAGGACTTCCAATAAAATTAGGAGATGGGAATAGAATTCTTTACACAAGAGACACTGACCTTTCTAGGTTTTGTTTGTACTGGGGTTCTGTTTTGAGCTCGGACGATAGGAATCTTGGCGACTCGTACGAATATGGCAGGATGGTTATTGTAAAAGATTAGTTTTAATAACACTTAATATTTCTTTATTGTGAATTGAATTGTATCTGCTTTTTAGATATTTTTTTCAGCACGGAAATTGTTAAAAACAGGGGATTTCTTTTTCATTTATGATAACATATAATGATATTTACGAAGCGGCACGGAAGGAACGTTATTCAGACCAGTTGCAGCCTTTATCTAAGAATTTTATTTCTGAGATTGCGAGTTATTTGAAAGAGAAGAAACAGTTGACGTTGAAAGATGATGATTTGTTTTCGGACATGATTACTAAGACGAAAAAGCAGTTAGAGAATGCGACGACGTTGTTCAAAGAGTTGATGGTTCGTCGGAGGAAGAAGATTCTTGCTTTGGTTTTAGTTGCGTCGGAGACGGGGATTTCTAGACAGGATTTTGAGAATATGCTTGTGTTTGAGAAGGAGTTGTTTGAGGAGATAATGAAGAACATTGAGATTTCAGATAAACAGGTAAGTGAGTTATTGCAGGGCGGGAAGGAGAGAATGAGTAAGAATGTGTTGGTTTTGTTTATCGAAGATGTTGAGGAACTTGTTGACATGAATGGCGAGAGGGTTGGTCCGTTTGAGAAGGGGCAGATAGCGAATCTTCCTCAGGGAATTGCAGAGATTTTAATTGAAGATAAGAAAGTAGAGATTGCCGAGTGAATTTGGGGGTATAAGGCTGGGATATATGTCCTCTTCTTCTTACACTTAAGAGTTTATTTCAGGACAAATTTGGCTCACTTCGTTCGCGAATTAGGAAGAAGAATTAAGTTAATGAGGTAAAATCATGCAGATTAAATTAATTTAAGAATTATTGTTGGGTTTCTTAACAATATTTTAAGGAAATTTGAGCGAAGCGAACTGATCTTTGGTTGAAAATTGGTTCAATGACCTATGTCCGTGGATAACACACCGAGTGAGTTCGGAGCAAGATTTATTAATTGGTTTCACATTATTTTTTAATGAATACTCTTAGCCGAACAATCTCTGGAACTTTATTCGTTGTTATTGGACTTGTTTTGATGATGTTTGCGCCGAAGGCGCATTTTGTCACGCTGATTTATGGAGTACCTATTTTAATTTTAGGTTTTTTTATTCTTTATAATAAGAGAGAGGATGAGATTGAAGAGAGGAAAGATTTGAAAGGGAAGAAGAAGGGGAAAGGGAAATAGGCCTGCCCAACTTTTAGATAATTAAAATCAAGGTGGAGCCGAAGTTTCCCACCCAACCCGCCCTAAATTAACTTGGTAAAATCAAGTAGGGTTTTTGTTTAATTTAAGCGAGCCGAAGGCGAGCGTTGTGATGGATTGGATGGGGGAAAGAAATAGTTACCTCTCACTTTGCTCGCGATTCGTACAGGGAAAGTATTTCCTCTGATAAGTCGCTCCCTTCTAAGTTAGACTTGCTCAGTTCATGATTGGCTCACAACTGGCTTCGCTTAAAGAAAAATTAAATCTGTAAAATCATGAAATATTAATTATTACATCTTTAGTTATTCGTGAGCGTAGCGAGCGTGGTTAAAGGAATGTTTAAAAATCGAGTGTTCTTGGGATAATCATGGTAGAGATTATTATTACAACAGGGGAAGAAATTCCTGGTTTTAAGATTGCGAAAATTCTTGGAATCGCACGAGGAAATACTGTTCGTGCGAGAAATATTGGGAGAGATATTGGTGCAGGATTTAAGAATTTGGTTGGTGGAGAGATTAAAACTTATTCAGAGATGACTTCTCAATCGAGAGACGAGGCGTTTAACAGGATGGTCAACGACGCTGTTAAAATGGGTGCCGATGCAGTTATTGGAATGAGGTTTTCTACATCGATGGTTATGCAAGGAGCATCGGAGATGCTGGCTTTTGGTACGGCGGTTAAAGTGAAGAAGGGTTGATTCTTTTTGGATAAACAGATTTTTAAATGAATGAAACAAACTTTAATTTAGGCCTGCATAGCTCAGTGGCAGAGCATCAGTTTTGTAAGATTTTCCAAGAGATATCCAAATTAACTGGGGGTCGGGGGTTCAAATCCCTCTGCAGGCTTTTTTGTTGATAAATTTTGTGCTCACTGCGTTGTGGATTGATACAGAGATATTTTGGTAAAATCATACAAGAAATATTAATTGAAAAAGAAATCCACCGTCTTTAGGCGGTGGTGAGCCGAACAAGATTTTCATTATCTTGAATTTTGCACTCGTTGGTCGCCTCTCGAGTGGGTTGACTCAGAAAACAGACTCTGTCAAGTTTTCTTCGCTGATGAAGAAAGTTAATGTGGTAAAAT